>NZ_JAXRUU010000045.1:0-25588 GCF_034497445.1 Halorubrum sp. AD140 | reverse complement strand
GAGCGCGCCCTCGAGCGCGAACACGGCGAAGACCGCGACGGCGCCGTAGCCCTCGACGAGGGCGAGCGCGGTCGCGGCGTCGGGACCTATCACGCCTCCCTTCGGCCGGCCACACGTATAGCCCTTCGGTCGTGAACAGTGCTCTCAGGAGCCACGGCGGCAGCTAATCGCCTCGTCTCGGACGCGTGTCGCGTCGAGTCCGACGGCGATCGGTCGGAGGGGGTATTTTGTTCGTCGCGCACGCAGGTGTCGTCTGTGATAGACGTCGGCGTCAAAGCTCCCGACTTCATCGCTCCCGCGGTCACCGGCGGGACGGCCGGGGAGTTGGAGCTGTTCCGGCTCATCGACGCCCACGAGGCCGTCGCGCTCTGTTTCGCGCCCGCGAACTTCGTCCCCACGTGCACGGCCGAGTTCGCCGCGGTGCGAGACGCGGGCTGGCACGGCCGCGACGACCTCGCCGTCGTCGCGCTCACCGGCGACTCGCTGTACGCGGGGTTCGCGTACGCCGACCGGTTCGGCCTTCCGTTCCCCGTCGTGTCCGACTTCCACGGCGGCGTCGCCGACGCGTACGACCTGATCGCGGAGTCGTGGGAGGGACACTCGCGGATCCCGCGTCGGGCGACGGTCGTGATCGGCGGGGACTGGACCGTCCGGTTCGCGGAGGCGGCGACGGACGCGCTCGACCGCCCCAGTCCCTCGCCCGTCCAGAACGCGACCGCGGCGCTCGGCGAGATCGGCGTCGACGTCGACCGGCCGCGGGTGAACTACGACGGGCCGTGGTAGGCGCTGCTCTCGTCGTCGTCGGACGCGCTCGCGTCGCCGGGATTATTTCACGTCCCGGCGCCGATCCTCCGGTATGGAAGCCGACTTCGCGGAGTACCTCGACGAGTTCACGCGCCGCGACTGGGAGACGCTCGACCCGGGCGCCGTCACCGACCCGGTCCGCGTCGCGGTCGTCGGCCTCGGCTGGTTCGCACGCGACTGGGCGCTGCCCGGCATCGCGCGCTCGGCGTACACCGAGGCGACCGTCGTCACGGACGTCGACGCCGACGCGGTCGAGACGGTCGCCGCCGAGCGCGACCTGACCGGCGTCACCCCCGAGGAGTTCCGGTCGGGCGCAGCCGCGGACGCGTACGACGCGGTGTACGTCGCGACGCCCAACGCGACCCACTCGGAGTACGTCCGGGCGGCGGCGGAGCAGGGGAAGGCGGTCCTCTGCGAGAAGCCCCTCGAAGCGACCCTCGAGCGGGCCCGCGGTCTGGTGGCCGCGTGTCGGGACGCCGGCGTTCCCCTGATGGTGGGCTACCGGATGCAGACCGACCCCGCGGTCCGTCGGCTCCGCGAGCTCCTCGACGCGGGCGTCGCCGGCGAGGTGGTCCACGTCCACGCGACGATGTCGCAGACGATGCTCGGCGAGATCGACGGCGACGCCGACCAGTGGCGGCTCGACCCCGAACTGTCCGGCGGCTGCGCGCTCATGGACCTCGGCGTGTACCCGATCAACACCACTCGGTTCGTGCTCGGCGCCGATCCGGTCCGGGTGTCGGGGCGGATCCGCTCGGAGCACGGGGCGTTCGACGGCGTCGACGAGCACGCGACGTTCCGGCTGGAGTTCCCGGACGGCGTCGACGCCCTCTGTACGGTGAGCCAGAACGCCCAGCACGCGAGCCGGCTGGAGGTGACGGGGACGGACGCCAGGCTGATCCTGGACCCGGCCTTCTACGGGCGGGAGGACCGCGGGTTCGCCGTCGTCCGCGACGGCGCCCGCGTCGACGTCGACGTCGACCAGGTCCACCAGATGGAAGAGGAGTTCGCCTACTTCGGCCACCAGCTCTCGGCGGACGAGCCGTTCCACCCGGACGGCGACCACGCGCTCGTCGACGCACGCGCGCTCGACGGGATATACGAGTCCGCCGAGACCGGTCGGCCGGTCGCGCTCGACGGCGGCGAGTGATCCGGCGCGGGCCAGTCGGTGGTCCCGGGTCGCGTCACTGCTCGAGGTGCCAACGCCTCAGCCATACCGCAACCGCAGCGCTCACCCTCGCTACCGATCAAGGAGAAATGCACCGGCCGAGACTCCACGCGAGTGAAGCGAGCGTGGAGTCAGGGCGGTGCACGACCGGAGGGAGTGCACCGGCCGAGATTTGAACTCGGGTTGCAACCATGGCAAGGTTGCGTGATACCACTACACTACCGGTGCGGGCTTCGCGTTCGATCGTAGCCCGGGTCGGAGATATAAGGGTTCCGACCGACGGGCGGCGGAAGGGTCATCGGTGCCGCGCTCTCACGGATCCGTACCCGAACGATGACCCGCCTCCCCGACCGCGCCGACAGACGCACCGTCCTCCGCACGACCGCCGGCCTCGCCTCTCTCCCGACCCTCGCCGGGTGTCTCGGCGGCGGGTCCGACGACGGAGACGAGTCCGACCGGGAGGACGGGAGCGACGGAGACGACGACGACGGCTCGGGCGGTGGCGGGGGCGACTCCGAGGGCCCCGACGGCGGCGACGACGTCGAGTACGAGGTGGAGCGCGTCGCGGAGGAGTTCGAGCACCCGTGGGGGCTCGCGTTCCTCCCGGACGACGGCAGGCTCCTCGTGACGGAGCGCCCCGGCCGGCTCTCGCTCGTCGACCCCGCGGACGGAGCGGTGGAGGAAGTCGCGGGCGCGCCCGAGGTGCACGCGGAGGGACAGGGCGGACTGCTCGACGTCGCGGTACACCCCGAGTTCCCGGACGACGCGCGCGTGTACCTCACCTACGCCGCGACGAACGACGCCGGCGAATCGGCGACGCACGTTGGCAGCGGACGGCTCTCGCTCGGCGACGGGGGCGGGGCGCACGCGCTCGACGGCTTCGAGGCGCTCCGCGCCGCGGGGCCGTTCGTCGACTCGGACCAGCACTTCGGCTCGCGAGCGACGTTCGGCCCCGACGGCGCCCTGTTCGTCACGGTCGGCGACCGGCGCGACACCGACTTCGACGCTGACCACGTCTCGCAGGACCGCTCGAACGAACTCGGGTCGACCCTCCGGCTGACGCCCGACGGCGACCCGCACCCGGACAACCCGTTCGTCGACGACGCAGACGGGGCGGACGCGCTGTACAGCTACGGCCACCGCAACCCGCAGGCGATGGCGGTGCGTCCCGAGACGGGAGCGATCTGGCAGTGCGAGCACGGAGAGGAGGACGGCGACGAGATAAACGTGATCGAGCGCGGCGGCAACTACGGGTGGCCGATCGCCAGCGAGGCGTGTCAATACGGGACCGACGACCCCGTCGCGCCGGCTCACGACGAGCGGGACGACGTCGTTGCGCCGGTCCACTACTGGCCGTGCGGCTCCGGCGGCTTCCCGCCGAGCGGCGCCGTCTTCTACGACGGCGACGCGTTCCCCGAGTGGCGGGGAGACCTCTTCGCCGGCACGCTCGCGGCCGAGTACCTCGGTCGATTCACCGTGGACGGGGCGGGGATCGACGACGCGACCGTGACCGAACGCGACCCGTTGCTGGCCGACCGGGGCTGGCGGGTCCGCGCGCTCGCTGTCGAGCTGGCCACGGGCCACCTCTACGTCGCCGTCGACGCCGCGGACGCGCCGGTCGTGCGGATCGTTCCGGCCTGATCCGATCGCAGCTCAAGCCGATCGCGGCCCGGTCCGATGCGCGGTCCGATCCGACCGCGGTCTCGAACCGTGCGATCGGTTATCTCGACCGTCGAGGGAGAAACGCCCGCTAGACCCCGTGTGAACGCGCCACAGCCCGAAAACGGGACCGCTATCCTTTTACGCCGCCGTCTGAAATCGGGGGGTACAGTCTCGCCACGATGCGTACCGAAGACGGACTCACGATCTGTGTCCCGTCTTCGGTCGTCCGGGAGGCCGAGGACGGCCGCGAGGCGACTCGCAAACTCGGCTACGTCGCCCGTGCGGCGGCGGTGTTCCGGGCGGATCGACTGGTCGTCTTCCCCGACGGGGAAGGCGAGCGGCGACGGGGCGGCGAGTACGTGCGGACCGTGCTGGGGTACGCCGCGACCCCTCCGGAGCTCCGAAAGGACCTCTGGGGGGAGCGCGACGAGCTCCGGTACGTCGGCGTGCTCCCGCCGCTCCGCGTGCCGTGGCGGACCGGCTCGACCCCTAGCGGGGGAGAGTCGAAAACACAGGGACTCGTGACCGAGGTCGGACCTGAAGGCCGCGTCCGGGTCAATTCCCCGCTGCGGGAACACCCGATCTCCCTGCTCGTTCCCTCCGGAATGGAGGTCGAGCAGGGGGAGCGCGTCACCATCAGGGTCTCTTCGAGAGAACCGGTCCGCGCCCGCATCACCGGGAAGCCCGAGGAGGGGTTCCAGGTCGTGGAAGCGGACCTGTCGGAAGCGCTCGCCGGCGACGGGCTGGCCGTCGCGACGTCGCGACACGGGGAGGAACTCTCCGTCTCGCGGCTCGGCGGCATCGTCTCGGACGCGCGGAAGGCCGGCGGATACACCGTCGCCTTCGGCGCGCCCGAGCGGGGGCTTCCGGAGATGCTCGGGCTCTCGCCCGACGACATTCGGGCGGCCGTCGCCGACGGCCGTCCGGTCGAACCCGATCCGGGGTTCGACCTCTGGCTCAATACGATCCCGGCACAGGCGAGCGAGGTCGTCCGAACGGAGGAGGCTCTGTTCGTGACTCTCGGCTCGCTCACACTCACGGAGTAAACACATGCCACAACCAAGCCGACCACGAAAAGGCTCGCTGGGCTACGGCCCGCGCACCCGCGCAGACCGCGAGGTCCCGCGCATTCGATCGTGGCCAGACGACGACGGAGCGCCCGCGCTGCAGGGGTTCGCCGGCTACAAGGCCGGTATGACGCACGTCGTGATGGTCAACGACGAGGCCAACTCGCCGCGTGAGGGGATGGAAGAGTCCGTCCCCGTCACGGTCGTCGAGACGCCGCCGATGTACGCGGTGGCCCTGCGCGCCTACGAACAGACGCCGTACGGTAAGAAGCCGATCGAAGAGGTCTGGGCGACCGAGTTCCACGAGGAGCTCGACCGCGCGCTCGACCTCCCGGCGGAGGACACCTTCGAGGAGGACGCCGAGGAGCTGCGAGCGCTGCTCGACGACGACGTCGTCGACGACGTCCGCGTCATCACCCACACCGTCCCCTCGGAGCTCGCGAACATCCCCAAGAAGAAGCCCGACGTCATGGAGACCCGAGTCGGCGGCGGCTCCCTCGAGGAGCGCGTCGACTTCGGGCTCGACCTGATCGAGGAGGGCGGCGCCCACGAGTTCGGCGACGTCTTCCGCGCCGGCCAGTACACCGACGTCTCGGGCATCACGAAGGGGAAGGGGACGCAGGGTCCCGTCAAGCGCTGGGGCGTCCAGAAGCGGAAGGGCAAACACGCCCGCCAGGGATGGCGGCGCCGGATCGGCAACCTCGGTCCGTGGAACCCCTCCCGCGTGCGCTCCACCGTCCCCCAGCAGGGGCAGACCGGCTACCACCAGCGCACCGAGCTCAACAAGCGCCTCATCGACTTCGGCGAGGGCGACGACGCCAGCGTCGACGGCGGCTTCGTCAACTACGGCGAGGTCGACGGCGAGTACGCGCTCATCAAGGGCTCGCTGCCGGGGCCGGACCAGCGCCTGCTTCGGTTCCGCCCGGCCATCCGGCCGAACGACCAGCCGCGCCTCGACCCCGAGGTCCGGTACGTATCCACCGCATCCAACCAGGGATAATCCATGAACGCAACAGTACACGACCTGGACGGCGGGGACGCGGGCAGCGTCGAGCTGCCGGCGATCTTCGAGACCGCGTTCCGACCGGACCTCATCGGTCGGGCGGTCTCCGCCGCACAGGCCAACCGGAAGCAGGCCTACGGTGCCGACGAGTTCGCCGGGATGCGAACCCCCGCGGAGTCGTTCGGCTCCGGACGCGGGCTCGCACACATCCCGCGCTCCGAGAACGTCGCCCGCCGCGTCCCGAGTGCCGTCTCGGGCCGCCGCGCGCACCCGCCGAAGGCCGAGAAGGACCAGACCAAGAAACTGAACGACAAGGAACGACAGCTCGCGATCCAGTCGGCCGTCGCGGCCACCGCTGACGCCGAGCTCGTCGCCGAACGCGGCCACGCGTTCGACGAGGACCTCGACCTCCCGCTCGTCGTGAGCGACGAGTTCGAGGACCTGCAGAAGACCCAGGAGGCCCTGGGCGTGCTGGAGGCGCTCGGCGTCGACGCCGACGTCGAGCGCGCCGAGGAGGGGCGTTCGGTGCGAGCCGGCCGCGGGAAGACCCGCGGGCGAAAGTACCGCCAGCCGAAGTCCGTGCTCGTCGTCACCAGCGAGGAGCCGTCCCGCGCCGCCCGCAACCTCGCGGGCGTCGACGTCGCGACCGCGGGCGAGGTCAACGCGGAGGACCTCGCGCCGGGCGCGCACCCGGGGCGACTCACGCTGTGGACCGAGAGCGCCGTCGAGGAGGTGGCAGACCGATGAACTCCATCATCGAGCACCCGCTCGTCACCGAGCAGGCGATGAACGAGATGGACTTCAAGAACAAGCTGCTGTTCCTCGTCGACGTCGACGCGACGAAGCCCGAGATCCGCGAGGAGATCCAGGACCGCTACGACGTCACCGTCACCGACGTGAACACGCAGGTGACCTCGAAGGGCAAGAAGAAGGCGACGGTCACGCTCTCCGCGGACGACGACGCGACCGAAATCGCCTCGCGCATCGGGGTGTTCTGACATGGGACGACGAATTCAAGGACAGCGGCGTGGACGCGGCGGCCCGACGTTCCGGGCCCCGTCCCACCGCTACAAGGCGGAGCTGTCGCACAAGAAGCTCGAAGACGTGGACACGGTCACCGGCGAGATCGTCGGGATCGAACACGACCCGGCCCGCTCGGCGCCGCTCGCGGAAGTCGAGTTCGAGGACGACGACCGTCGGCTCGTGCTCGCGCCGGAGGGCGTGCGCGTGGGCGAGACGATCCAGGTCGGCGTCAGCGCGGAGATCAAGCCCGGGAACACGCTCCCGCTGGCCGAGATCCCCGAGGGCGTTCCGGTCTGTAACGTCGAGAGCAACCGCGGGGACGGCGGGAAGTTCGCGCGCGCCTCCGGCGTGTCGGCGACGCTTCTCACCCACGACCGCGACGTCGCGGTCGTCCAGCTCCCCAGCGGGGAAGTGAAGCGGCTCGACCCGCAGTGCCGCGCCACGATCGGCGTGGTCGCGGGCGGCGGCCGGACGGAGAAGCCCTTCGTCAAGGCCGGTAACAAGTACCACAAGATGAGAGCGCGCGGGACCAAGTACCCGCGCGTGCGCGGCGTCGCGATGAACGCCGTCGACCACCCCTTCGGCGGGGGCGGTCGCCAACACCCCGGCCAGCCGAAGTCGGTCTCGCGGGACGCCCCGCCGGGACGAAAGGTCGGTGACATCGCATCCAAGCGCACCGGACGAGGTGGCGACAAATGAGTTCCAACTACCGAACCGGCCGCGAGGGCAAGGAGTTCGCCTACCGCGGTCACTCGCTCGACGAGCTGCAGGAGATGGACGTCGAAGAAGTCGCGGAACTGCTCCCCGCACGCCAGCGGCGAAGCATCGTTCGCGGTCTGGGCACCGAACAGCAGAAGCTGTTGGAGACGGTCCGGAGCCGCGACAAGGAGACGACGGCGGACGACCCGATCCGGACGCATCTGCGCGACATGCCGATCCTGCCGGAGTTCGTCGGCGTCACCTTCGCCGTGTACAACGGACACAGCTTCGAACGCGTGCAGGTCGAACCCCAGATGATCGGACACTACCTGGGTGAGTTCCACCTCACGCGAAGCACCGTCGAACACGGTCAGGCCGGCATCGGCGCGACCCGGTCCTCGAAGTTCGTGCCCCTCAAGTAACCCATGGGAATCAACTACAGCGTCGAGGCCGACCCGGAGACCACCGCCAAGGGGATGCTCCGCGACCGGCCCATCAGCGTGAAGGACAGCAAGGAGATCTCTCGGGAGATCAAAGGCGAGACCGTCGCCGACGCCGAGGAGTTCCTCCAGGCCGTCATCGACAAGGAGCGTTCGGTGCCGATGCGCCAGCACAGCGCCGGCGCGGGCCACCGCTCCGACATCGACGGCTGGGACGCGGGCCGCTACCCCGAGAAGGCCGCGAAGGACTTCCTCAAGCTCCTGGAGAACGTCAAGAACAACGCGACCGAACAGGGGTTCGACGGCGACGAGATGATCATCAAACACGTCGCCCCCCACAAGGTCGGTGAGCGACCCGGGCGGAACCCGCGAGCCGCGGGCGCCACCCAGTGGAACACCACGCTCGCCGACGTCGAACTCATCATCGAAGACCCGGAGGCCGACGAATAATGGCTGACGAACACCAATTCATCGAGGACGGCCTGCGCCGTTCACAGATCAACGAGTTCTTCGCGGACGAGCTCGGCCGAGCCGGCTACGGCGGCATGGACGTCGCCAAGACGCCGATGGGCACGCAGATCGTCCTGAAGGCCGAAAAGCCCGGCATGGTGATCGGGAAGGGCGGGAAGAACATCCGCAAGATCACCACCGAGCTCGAGGACCGCTTCGACATGGACGACCCGCAGATCGACGTTCAGGAGGTCGACGAGCCCGACCTGAACGCCCAGATCGTCGCGGACCGCCTCGCGAACGCCTTGGAGCGCGGCTGGTACTTCCGGAAGGCCGGCCACACGACGATCGACCGGATCATGGACGCCGGCGCGCTGGGCGCCGAGATCGTCCTGAGCGGGAAGGTCACCGGCGCGCGCTCGCGCGTCGAGAAGTTCAACCGCGGCTACATCAAGCACAACGGCGAACCCGCGGAGGAGGTCGTCGACCACGGGAAGGGCGTCGCGGTGATGAAGCTCGGGACGATCGGCGTCAACGTGAAGATCATCCCGCCGGGCGCGAAGCTCCCGGACGACTTCGACGTCCGCGCGGACGCCGAGGTGCCGGAGGTCGACCAGGCGGTCGCGGGCGGCGACGAGGGCGTCGAGGCGCTCCTCGACGAGGAGCCCGAGGAGGTGCCGGACGTCGGCGCCGACGACGACGTGCAGGTACCCGACGAGGACCCCGCCGACGTCATCGACGAGGAGATCGTCGAGGAGGTCGTCGAGGAGACCCAGGACGCCGCGGAGTCGAGCGACGTCGTTGCCGAGGAGCCCGTCGACGAGACGGACCCCGACGCCGACGAACTCGACGAGCTCGACGAGGAGATCGAGTCCGAGGCGGCCGACCTCGTGGCGGAGATGGAAGCCGCGGACGACGAGGAGGAGGACGAATAAATGGCGATCCTCTACACGGACGAGATCCGCGACATGACGGCGGCCGAGCGGCAGGTCGAGCTCGAGGAGCTCGAGACGGAGCTGCTCAACTCGAAGGCGCAGCGCGCCGCCGGCGGCATGCCGGAGAGCCCCGGCCGCGTGAACGAGCTGAAGAAGACGATCGCGCGGATCAAGACGATCCAGGCGGAAGAAGGCGACTTCGACGACGAGTAAGATGATCGCTCCCGACACCCTCGTACGGCACGAACTCGTCGGCCTCCCGGTTCGGGTGGTCGACGCCGCCAGCGACGCCCACGTGGGCATCGCCGGCCGCGTGCTGTCCGAGACGTTCGGCACCCTCGTGGTCCGGACGGGGTCGGGAGACAAGCGCGTGCCCAAGTCGGGCACGACGTTCGAGTTCGGCGTCGTCGAGACGCCGACCGCTCGCACAGATGAAGCCGCCGACGACGGCCAGTCGTCGGGGTCCACGTCCCAACTCGGGTCGGATACTACGGGGGTCCGCCCCCGTCAGTCTGGCCCGTCCGGGTCCACAAGCGCCGTCACCGGTGACGACGCGGGTCCGGCGAGCCGACGCGGCGAGTGCAAAGACGTGGTCTACGTAACGGTGGATGGCGATCGGTTGCGGTATCGGCCCGCCGAACGCACCGAACGAGGTGTCACACAATGGCGATAGGAATCGACGTACCCACGCCTCCGGAGCCAGACAACCCGGAGGATTACGACTACGAGAAGTGCCCGTTCTACGGGCAGCTCTCCGTCCGCGGCCAGACCCGCGAGGGAACGGTCGTGTCGACGGACATGGAAAAGACCGTCATCGTCGAGCGAGAATACGACGTGTTCGTACCGAAATACGACCGGTACATGAAGCGTCGCTCGCGCATCCCGGCTCACGTGCCGGGCGTGCTCGACTCGCTCGAAGTCGGTGACGAAGTGAAGATCGCGGAGACGCGACCGCTCTCGAAGACGAAGTCCCACGTCGTCGTCGAGAACCTGTCGGGTGATCGGTGATGGAGGCCCTCAAGGCCGACGTCACGCAGGGGCTCTCGAAGGGCTCGCTCATCACGTGCGCCGACAACACCGGCGCCCGCGAGCTGAAGGTGATCTCCGTGGCGGGCTACTCCGGCACGAAGAACCGCCACCCGAAGGCAGGTATCGGCGACAAGGTGACCGTCTCGGTCACCAAAGGGACCCCGGAGATGCGGCGGCAGGTGCTGGAGGCGGTCGTCGTCCGCCAGCGCAAGCCGATCCGGCGTCCGAGCGGCACGCGCGTGAAGTTCGAGGACAACGCGGCCGTCATCATCGACGACCTCGACGAGCCGCGGGGCACGGAGATCAAAGGCCCCGTCGCCCGCGAGGTCGCCGAACGGTACGGCAGCATCGCCTCGACCGCGACGATGATCGTCTAACTATGACGAAACAGCCACGCAAACAGCGAAAACGGTCGGAGACCGCGCCGCTCCACGAGCGGCAGAACCAGGTCCGAGCCACGCTCACAGCCGAACTCCGCGAGGAGTACGGGCAGCGGAACGTCCGCGTCAACGCGGGAGACACCGTCGAGGTGCTCCGCGGCGACGCGGCCGGCACGGAGGCCGAGGTCATCTCGGTCGACCTGTCCGCAGAGCGGATCACCGTCGAGGACGTCACCGTCGAGAAGGCGGACGGGGAGGAGGTTCCCCGCCCCATCCCGGCGAGCAACGTCCGGGTGACCGAGCTCGACCTGGAAGACGAGCGCCGGGAGGCGCGGCTCCAGGAGGACAACGAATGACGCGACATCAGAAGCGACTGGCAGTACCGAACTCCTGGCCGGTCGAGCGAAAGACCCACACGTTCACCGTCAAGGCCGGCGCCGGCCCGCACGGTGAGGCGGGCGTTCCGCTCGTCGTCCTGCTGCGGGACGTGCTCGGGTACGTCGACTCGACGAAGGAGGCGCGCTACGCGCTGAACAACGACTCGGTCCTCGTCAACGGGGACGCGGTCTCGGACGAGCAGCGTCCGATCGGGATGTTCGACATCCTGGCGTTCCCCGAGCGCGAGGAGTTCTTCCGCGTCTTCCCCGACGAGGGCGGTCGGCTCGCGCTGACCCCCGTCGACGGGGACGCCGCCGGGAGCCGGCTCGGGAAGATCACGAACAAGACCGTCGTCGCCGGCGGGAGCGTCCAGCTGACGCTCCACGACGGGACGAACGTCCGCGTCGATGTCGACGCGCCGTACGACACCAAAGACTCGATCGTCGTCGACAACGAGTCCAAGGAGGTCGTCGCTCACTTCGAGTACGAAGAGGGCGCGCTCGTCACCGCCGTCGCCGGCCAGCACGCCGGCCGGATCGGCGAGGTCGACGACATCGACGTGACGCTCGGCTCCGGCTCGAACACCGTGTACGTCGCCGACGACGAAGACGGCTACGAGACGGTCGAGGAGTACCTCGTCGTCATCGACGAGAACTTCACCGGCGGCGACGACGCCGCTGCCGACGACGTCGACGACGACGCCGAGGAGGCGGGTGATTCGGATGAGTGAAGCCGAGAGCGCCGCTCACGAGATGCGCGAGCCGTACCTCGAGAAGGTCGTCGTCCACATGGGCGTCGGGCAGGGCGGTGAACCCCTCGCCGACGCCGAGGAGATCATCGAGGCGATCACGGGCCAGCAGTCGGTCCGGACCACCTCGAAGCGCACCATCGCCGAGTTCGGGATCCGCAAGGGTGACCCGATCGGCGTCAAGGTGACGTTGCGGGGCGAGGACGCACACGAGTTCCTCGCGACCGCGCTCGAACTCGTCGACGTCTCCGCGAGCCAGTTCGACGACACCGGGAACCTGAGCTTCGGGGTCGAGGACCACACCGACTTCCCGAGCCAGGAGTACGACCCGAACATCGGGATCTACGGGCTCGACGTGACGACGACGATCGTCCGGCCCGGCTACCGCGTGTCGAAGCGGGACAAGGCGACCGCCTCGATCCCCGCGAAACACCGGATGACCGCCGAGGACGCGGCCGCGTTCCTCGAGACCAACTTCGACGTAGAGGTAACGGAATGAGCGAAGCGAACAACGACACGGGCGAACACGCGGCGAAGCGCACCGACTCCCGGCACACCTGCCGGCGGTGCGACCGCGAGCAGGGGCTTGTCGGCAAGTACGACATCAACCTCTGCCGACAGTGTTTCCGCGAGGTCGCCCGAGACATGGGATTCGAGAAGTACAGCTGATCATGACGGGAAACGATCCATTCACCAACGCGCTCGCCGGCATGGACAACGCCGAGAGCGTTGGCCACCTGTCGTACACGGTAGAGCCCGCTTCGAACATCATCGGCTCCGTCCTCGAGGTCCTCTACGACCGCGGGTACGTCGACGGCTTCGAGTACGTCGACGACGGGAAGGCCGGGACGTTCGAGGTCGAACTGAAAGGCGCGATCAACGAGTGTGGCGCCGTCAAGCCCCGCTACTCCGCGGGCGCGGACGAGTTCGAGAAGTGGGAGAAGCGATACCTCCCCGCCCGTGACTACGGGACGCTCATCGTCACGACGAGCCACGGCGTCATGAGCCACTACGAGGCCCGCGATCAGGGCATCGGCGGCCAAGTGATCGCATACGTCTACTAACAATGAACAGAGTCGAAATCGAGATTCCGGACGACGTCTCCGCCGAGACCGACCACCTCGAACTCACCGTCGAGGGTCCCAACGGGAGCGTCACGCGACGCCTCTGGTACCCCGACGTCGAGGTCACGGTCGAGGACGGTGTCGTCGCGATCGCCGCCGAGAACGAGGACGCGAAGACCAACGCCACGGTCGGCACCTTCGAGAGCCACGTCGCCAACATGATCCACGGCGTCACCGACGGATGGGAGTACACGATGGAAGTGTACTACGCCCACTTCCCGATGCAGGTGTCCGTGGAGGGCGACGAGGTCGTCATCGAGAACTTCCTCGGCGAGCGAGCACAGCGACGCACCCCGATCCGCGGGGACACGGACGTACAGGTCGACGGCGAGACGGTCACGCTTTCGGGCTCCGACAAGGAGGCCGTCGGGCAGACCGCCGCCGACATCGAACAGCTGACGAAGGTGACCGACAAGGACACGCGCGTCTTCCAGGACGGCGTGTACATCGTCGAGAAGCCCACCGGAGGTGCCTAACCAATGGCAGACGAACTGGAAGACATCAGCGGTGTCGGTCCCTCGAAGGCGGACGCCCTTCGCGAGGCCGGCTACGAGACGGTCGAGGACGTGAAGGCCGCCTCCCAGTCGGAGCTCTCCGAGGTCGAGGGCGTCGGAAACGCGCTCGCAGCGCGCATCAAAGCCGACGTCGGCGGGCTGGAGGTCGACGAGGAGGCGGACGCGGAGATCGAAGACGAGACGGACGAGGAGGCGGAGACCGACGAGGCCGACGCCGACGAGGACGTCGAGACGGAGCTTCGCCCCCGCGGACACGCCGACAAGACGCCGGACCTGGACGACGGGACCGCTCGCGCGCTCGCACAGAAGCACCGCGAGGGGAAACCGCAGTTCAACCGGCAGGACTACCACAAGAAGAAGCGGATCCCGACGTCGTGGCGCAAGCCGCGCGGCGGGCTCTCCAAGCAGCGCCGTCGGATGAAGGCGAAGGGCCCCGTCGTCGAGGCGGGGTTCCGTTCGCCGAAGTCCGCCCGCGACCTGCACCCGAGCGGCTTCGAGGAGGTCCGCGTGCACAACGCGGACGACCTCGAGGGCGTCGACGGCGACACGCAGGCGGTGCGGATCGCCTCGAAGGTCGGCGGTCGCAAGCGCGAACTGATCGAAGACGAGGCGGAGGAGCGCGAGATCCGCGTGCTGAACCCGACCTACGTCGAAGTGGAGGTCGACGACGATGAGTGACCTGAACGCACAGAAGCGGCTCGCGGCGGACGAGCTGGACGTCGGCAAGGGCCGCGTCTGGCTCGACCCCGAGGCACAGGAGGAGATCGAGGACGCCATCACCCGAGAGGACGTCCGCGAGCTCATCGAGCAGGGCACCATCCGCGCGAAGGACGCGAAGACGAACTCCCGCGGTCGGGCCCGCGAGCGCGCCGCGAAGCGCTCGTACGGACACAAGTCCGGCGCCGGCACCCGGAAGGGGAAGGCCGGCGCGCGGCAGAACACGAAGGACGACTGGAAGGCGCGGATCCGCGCGCAGCGCGCCCGCCTGAAGGAGCTCCGCGACGACGAGGACGTCCTCGACGCCAGCGAGTACCGCACGCTCTACAACAAGGCGAGCGGCGGCGAGTTCGAGGACGTCGCGCGACTGGAGGCGTACATCCGGACGCAGTACGGTTACGAGGTGACGGACTAATGGCGACAGGACCACGATACAAGGTGCCGATGCGGCGCCGCCGCGAGGTCCGGACGGACTACCATCAGAGGTTGCGCCTGCTGAAATCGGGCAAGCCTCGCCTGGTCGCCCGGGCGAGCAACGCTCACGTCAGGGCGCAGCTGGTGACTCCCGGACCCGACGGCGACGAGACCCACGCGGCCGCCTCCAGCGAGGACCTCGCGGAGTACGGCTGGGACGCCCCCACGGGCAACCTTCCCAGCGCGTACCTCACGGGGTACCTCGCGGGCGCCCGCGCCGTCGACGCCGGCCTCGACGAGGCCGTGCTCGACATCGGGCTCAACACGGCGACGCCAGGCAACAAGACGTTCGCAGTACAGGAAGGAGCGATCGACGCCGGCCTCGAGATCCCGCACAACGACGACGTGCTGGCCGACTGGTCGCGCACGCGCGGCGAGCACATCGCCGCGTACGCCGAGCAGCTCGACGAGCCGCTGTACAGCGGCGATTTCGACGCGGCCGACGTACCCGAGCACTTCGACGACGTGCTCGCGACAATCCAGGAGGACCATGAGTAGACACAACGACGGCTGGGAACCGCGGACGCGACTCGGCCGCAAGGTACAGGACGGCGACATCTCGTCGATGGAACAGGCGCTCGACTCCGGCCTCCCGCTGAAGGAGGCCGAGATCGTCGACCAGCTCCTCCCGGGGCTGGAAGACGAGGTGCTGGACATCAACATGGTCCAGCGCATGACCGACTCCGGCCGCCGCGTGAAGTTCCGCTGCGTGGTCGCCGTGGGGAACCGCGACGGCTACCTCGGCTACGCGCAGGCGCGAGACGACCAGGTCGGCGGCGCGATCCAGAAGGCGATCGACGTCGCGAAGCTGAACATCATCAAGGTGGACCGCGGCTCCGGCTCCTGGGAGGACCAGCCCGGCGGCACGAACTCCCTGACCCGGACGGCGACCGGGAAGGCCGGCTCCGTCACCGTCGAGATCAAGCCCGCTCCGCAGGGACTGGGTCTCGCGGCCGCGGAGACGGTCCGGAATATCTTGGAGCTCGCCGGCGTCGAGGACGCCTGGACGAGCTCCGACGGCAACACCCGCACGACCGTGAACCTCGCGAAGGCGACGTTCAACGCGCTGGAGAACGCGGCGCAGTCCCGCACTCCGCAACACGCGCGTGAGGTCCACTACGACGAGGTGAGCGAGTGATGCAGGCGATCGTACAGCTCCGCGGCGACGTCAACCTCGAGTACGGCGTCGAGGACACGCTCGACATGCTGAACGTCGGGCGCGTCAACCACGCGACGTTCGTCCCCGAGACGGACTCGTACCGCGGCATGATCAGCAAGGTGAACGACGTCGTCGCGTTCGGGGAACCGAGCGTCGAGGCCGTCGCGCGAACCGTCGCGCGGCGCGGCGAGCCCCTCGAGGGCTCGGCCGACATCGACGACGAGTGGATCGACGACAACACCGACTACGCCGACCTGGAGGCGCTGGCCGAGGCGCTCGTCGCGGAAGAGACGACCCTGCGCGAGCAGGGGCTCTCCCCGACGCTGCGGCTCCACGCGCCCCGCGGCGGTCACGAGGGCATCAAACACCCCGTGATCGAGGGCGGCGAGCTCGGGAGACACACGACCGAGGAGATCGACGATCTCCTGGAGGCGATGCGATGACGAGCAAGAAACGTCGACAGCGCGGATCACGAACGCACGGCGGCGGAACGCACAAGAACCGGCGCGGCGCCGGCCACCGCGGCGGCCGGGGTGCGGCCGGTCGCTCGAAACACGAGTTCCACAACTACGAGCCGCTCGGGAAGTACGGCTTCACGCGTCCCGAGCACGCCAAGACGGAGGTCCTCGAGGTCAAGGTCCAGAAGCTCGACGAGGACGCGGCGCTGTACGCCGCGGACGGTCTCGCCGAGGAGGACGGCGACGCGTACGTGGTCGACGCGCGCGACGTCGTCGACGACGGCCACGACGCGGACGTCGTGAAGGTGCTCGGCGGGGGACAGGTCCGCCGCGAGCTCCGCGTGACGGCCGACGCGTTCACCGCCGGCGCGGTGGAGCTCATCGAGGAGGCGGGCGGCGAGGCGACGCTCTCGGAGCGCGCCGAGGCCGCTGCCGAATCAGAAAGCACTTCAGACGACGAGGCTGACGAGGCGTAATCATGAGCTGGAAGGAGGCCGCCGAACCGGTGCTCTCGCGGATGCCCGTCGTGGAGCGACCGACGGGTCACGTTCCGTTCAAACGGAAGCTCACGTGGACGGCAGGCATCCTGATCGTCTACTTCTTCCTGACGAACATCAACCCGTTCGGGTTGGCGGCGACGCAAGGGTCCGACTTCTTCGGGCAGTTCCGGTCGGTGCTCGCCGGCGAGTCCGGCTCGCTGTTACAGGTCGGCATCGGGCCGATCGTCACGGCGTCCATCGTCCTGCAGCTGCTGGGCGGTGCGAACCTGCTCGGTCTCGACACCGACGACCCGCGAGACCAGGTCCTCTACCAGGGCCTCCAGAAGCTGCTGGTGATCGTCGTCACGGCGCTGACGGCGGCGCCGATGGTGTTCACCGGCGAGTTCCTGCCCGCCGACCCGGCGGTCGGCCAAGCGCTCGGGATCGGGACGGCCGGCGTCGAGGCGCTGATCTTCGTGCAGATCTTCATCGGCGGCGTCCTCCTTCTGTTCATGGACGAGATCGTGAGCAAGTGGGGCGTCGGCTCCGGCGTCGGGCTGTTCATCATCGCGGCGGTGAGCCAGCAGATCGTGGGGGGCTTCTTCAGCTTCTCCGCGCTCGGCGCGTCCGGGTTCTTCGCCAACTGGTACTCGATCGCGACGGGCGGCACCCAGCTCGGATCGCCGTTCACGTCCGCCGGCCTCGAGTCGCTGCTGTTCGAGCCGGGGAACGTCCTAGCGCTGTTCACGACGGTGTTCATCTTCGGGATCGTCGTGTACGCGGAGTCGGTCCGCGTCGAGATCCCGCTGTCGCACGCCCGCGTGAAGGGCGCGCGCGGCCGCTTCCCGGTGAAGCTCATCTACGCGTCCGTCCTGCCGATGATCCTCGTCCGGGCGCTGCAGGCGAACATCCAGTTCGTCGGGCAGCTCCTCTCCTCGCAGTGGGCGGCGATGCCGGCGTGGCTCGGACAGTACAGCGACCAGGGACAGCCTACGTCCGGGCTGTTCTACTACCTGAATCCCATCCAGCAGCCCGAGCAGTGGATGTGGTTCCGCGGCGAGGCGACCGGCGAGCCGTGGATGATCGCGGTGCGGCTCGCGATCGACCTCACCTTTATGATCGTCGGCGGGGCGATCTTCGCCATCTTCTGGGTCGAGACGACCGGGATGGGTCCGGAGGCGACCGCGAAGCAGATCCAGAACTCCGGGATGCAGATCCCCGGCTTCCGGCGCAACCCGCAGGTCGTCGAGAAGGTGATGGAGCGGTACATCCCGCAGGTGACCGTCATCGGGGGCGCCCTCGTCGGGTTCCTCGCCGTGATGGCGAACCTGCTCGGCACCATCGGACAGGTCTCCGGAACCGGACTGCTGCTCGCGGTCTCGATCACGTACAAGCTGTACGAGGAGATCGCCGAAGAGCAGCTGATGGAGATGCACCCGATGATGCGCCAGATGTTTGGGAATGAGTAAGAACAGTTCTAGAACGTAACCGCACGTTTTGGACGTTCTTACGCCGTTTTTATCGAAACTGCTCAACCAATCCCCGATTAGTTCGATGCTGAGCAGCGGCTATCGAGTCCCTTTCGCCTTCTAGGCCGTTGATCGCGCCCTACGCGTGTCTCGTGACATCTCTGAGGTCAAACAGTCGTACGTCATCGCGCTCGGACACAGCTTCCTGAACGGACTGTGTTACACCGCTCCGGGAGAATAACGCGTACGTTGTGTTTCTATCACCGGTGTCCGGCGTCCAGCGGATTTCGGCGGCATGGTCTTCGAGGGAAGCAAGAGCCCCGTAGTCAAGCGGTGCGTTCGTGAACTTACATTCACCTACGACGATCGTCCCGTCCGTGGTGAAGCCGACGACGTCAACCTCGTGCTCCTTGTACCACCATCGTCCGAGATCCAGGAACGTCTCATTTGGGTAGAGGCTCGGGAGCGCGTCCTGGCACAGTCTCTCGAATTCGTGACTCACGAACTTCGGGAGTTCCGGTTCGATAACCGCGTCGTACGCGTTCTCCCCGAGTCGTTCGTATCGATCTTCCTTGCCGTAGACGAACCGGAACCAGAACCGGAACAGGGGATCGAGAATTCGATAGCGCCCCCGGCGTGACTTCGCCTTCTCTTCGGTGATCGGGACTTCTCGCTCGATGAGCCGCAGACGCTCCAGCTTCTGTGTGTACGTCGATATCTGCTTCCCATCGATTCCTATCGCTTGAGCGATCTCGTTCGACGTCGTCTTTCCAGCAGCGATAGCGGTGAGGATCGCAAAGTATCGGTTCGGGTCCGTGAGTTCGGTGCGGAGCACGTACTCCGGTTCGTTATGGAGGTATCCCTTCTGGGAGAGGACTTCCTCGGTGAGAACCGTTCCGAGGTCCCGTCCGAGATCGACGCCATCGAGATAGTACGGAACGCCACCGAAGATCCCCCACGTGAATATCCGTTCTTCGGGCGAATACTCGTCCGGCACGAACTCCTGCGCAGCAGCGAAATCGAGGGGACGGAGATCGAGTCGTTCCGTGAAACGTCCGTACAGTGGGCTATTCCCGAGGAGCGTCGCCTCCTCCATCATGCTGATCGACGACCCGACCAGGATGAACGTTCCCGAGGTGTTCTGGAGCCGCTGGTCCCACAGTCGCTGAATGACTGAAGGGAGGCTCTCGTCGGCGTCGATAAGGTAGGGGAACTCGTCGAGAACCACGATCGCGTCCTGATCTCCCAGATATCCGAGCAACGCCTCCCAGTTCTGTTTGATCTGGGTGATCCCCGGGAATGGTTCGGAGGCAGCATCGACGAATTCGTCGAGTTGTATCTGGGAGGTGGTCTCCGTGGCTTGATAGACGACTGCGTCGTCGCAGTCGGAGAGCGAGTGCTGGACGAGCTGTGTCTTCCCGAGGCGTCGCCGACCGAATATAACGACCATCTCGGCGTCGTCGGATTCGTAGCATCCATGTAACCGAGAGAGTTCGTCTTCCCGGTTCACGAAGTGTTCCATGTTCCTACTCTATCTTGGCGGACAATAATAATTCTGAATAGCCTATTTCGAAATAGGCTATTTCAAAATAGTCTATTTGCGAATTCTGTAAATGGGCGACGTGTTTCAAAATATGTTCAGAAACCGTACCGGTCGTGAGCTTCGTCGATAGAGGGGACCTCGACGATTCTCACCTGCTCCTTGTCCTCGCGGATTTTGTAGAAGGCGGTGTGGGTCCGCCCGATATGGAGACGGTACATCTCCTCGCCTTCGACCACAAGCTTCTCACGGTCGCCCGAGCCGGCACCCGGTTTCGGGTACGGCTCCGCCTCTAGCTGAAGGTTCTGCTTGACGATCCGCTGGCTCTTGTCGTCGAGGCTCCGGTAGTATTCCTGCGCTTCCTCGGAAAGAAGGATGCTATAGCTCATCGAGTGGCGTCAGCTCCTCCTCGTCGGCTTCTTCCACGCGGCGTGCGCGTTCCGCGAGCTGACGCCGGTTCTGCTCCTGAATAAGCTCCTTCAGGAGCTCGTCGTAGGTCTGTCCCGCTCGTTTGAGTTCGTTTAGTTCGCGCCATCGGTCTTCGGTGACGGGAATTCGCTTGTTTGCTCGTGACATGGCGGGTGTGTATCTGTGTTCACGACGTTCTCCCCGTTTTAGCAGGCGTGAACCCATTATCCGGTGAACCTGTTATTCGGGGAGAGGGATGAACTCTTTCTCTGACGGCCGGTGCCACTCGACCGCCATTTTTCGAGCTTCGTGTTCAATCCTTACAACCTTTACAATAAAAGCGTTGCGGGGGAGGAACACCCACCCGAGTACAGAGTTGTTTCACGTCCTATTCCCGCTGTGCTTCGAGTTCCCAAATCACTGTTTTAAATTGCTCACTCTCTCGGCTGAGATTCGAGAGATGTCGGAGTCATGGTTGAACAAGACCTCCGGTTCGTCAGGAACTACTGGAGACACCTCGGGTCCTTGCTCTGACGCATCCACGAGTAACTCGACGTACTGAAAGTGATCGTCGAGTTCATCACCGGAGAAGGAATTCTCCGCTTCTTCTCAGAACTGCCGACGATACTGTCGAAAGCTGGCACAATGTCAGCTCAACTACTCTGTTGAATCCGCAGAAGGCGGCGAGATAGCGTCGCTCTGAAGGTGAAAGAGAAGCGAAAGAGCCGAAATGTGACTAACCTACTCTTCCGCTTGGTCAAATAAGCCGTGTCGCTGGCTCAAAAGCGCTATGCCGCCAGTCCATTGGAGGTGAGTGATCCGACTGGCAACGGATTTCCCGGATGGAAGCATATCTTATCGGGAAATCCTAACGGCCATATAATATCTCATCGACACTCTCTATACTCGACTCAAACGGGTATTACCTGCTTACATACTATTTGACTATGTTTATACACCATGTGCCTACACTAAGCGTCTGGAACCCATACGGTCAAAAGAGGCCGATGAAAGAACCTCCTCAAGCTACATCCTCCGTGGGGGATAGTACACCAGCATCCACTCGTGTAGCTACTACAGTGCGATCCAGTCTCCAAGGCACACCAGACGGCTCTCGACAAACTGATCAGGAGATGAGAAGACGATGAAGGGTGCGACAGCGACGATCCCTGAGGCCAGAGAGAAGCTGTACGAAATCATCCGACGAGAGACGTCCTTCGAACAGAAAGCACGGGAAGCGCTCGCCCTCGGTAAGCGACATCTCGGCGTTGAAAACGGACACCTGACACGAGTCGATCAGGAGACGAACCACTGGGAAACGCTCGTCAGTTCTGACAAGACAGGCGGACAGTTTCCGGCGGGATTGAAACTCGATCTTGAGAAAACGTACTGTCGCCGGACAATCGAGACCGAGTCGCCGATAGCCCTATGGAACGCATCCGAACAGAAGTGGAGCAGCGATCCTGCCTTCGAGGAACACGGACTGTACTGCTATCACGGGACACGACTCGTCGTCGATCACGAGCCCTACGGGACGATCTGCTTCGTGTCCCGAGAGCCACGAGAGCCGTTCACAAACGACGAAACACTGTTCGTCGAGCTGATGGCCCGGATGCTGGAACGCGAACTCGAACGCGAGCAACACGAAGTCGCGCTCACGCGACAGTACAACCTCGCCAACGTGTTGAACCGGGTGCTTCGACACAACCTCAAAAACGACATGACCGTCGTTCGGGGGCACACCCAACTCATGAGCGACCAGTTGGGTGGGTCCGAGTACGGGGAGACCTCGCTTTCGACCATCGACGATCTCCTCGCGTTGAGCGAGAAGGCCAGGGAGTTGGAACGGTTCGCCAATGCCAACCACGAACGCAGTTCCACGGAGGTCACGTCGATCGTCGAGGAGAGCATCGAGTCGATCCAACGGGAGTATCCCGACGCCTCTATCTCCCTCGAATCGACGCACGAGGAGGTCGTCGCGGATCTGCTACCGAGTTTCGAGCGAGGAGTTCACGAACTGATCCACAACGCCGCCAAGCACGGTGGCGATTCCCCGTCAGTCAGCGTTTCGGTCGCCTCCGTGTCGAACGCCGTCGAGATTCGGATCGTGGACGACGGTCCAGGGCTGGACGAGGCGGAAGCCGAGGTACTGAAAACGGGTAATGAGACGACGTTGGTTCACGGGAGCGGACTCGGACTTTGGCTGACCCACTGGATCGTCTCCAGTCACGGCGGGTCGGTTGACGCGACGAGCACCGACGAGGGGACGACGATGACGATATCCGTCCCGCGAGAGTGGACAGCAAACGTCGAAGGGAAACTGACGAATCACCTGCAAGCCAGCGATCAGTACCTGGCTGCGTTCAAAGGGGCAAACGACGCGATGGTCATCGTCAACGACGACGCTCGAATCATCGATGCGAATCCGAAAGCGAGCCAGATCTACGGCATGGACGATCGGGCGTTGCTCGGACAACCACTCACACGCTTCTTCCCGGACGGCTTCGACTTCGAGGCGTTCTGGCAGAAGTCTCACGAGGAAGGAACGGATCTGGACACGATCACGCTCGTCGGCGGGGATGACGTCGAACGGACGGTCGAATACTCCGCGGCGAGCAAGATCATCCCTGGCCAGACCCTCGTCGTCAGTCGGGATGTGACCGAACGCGATCGGCGTGAACGGGAGGTGTTTACGCTCAAAGAACGGTACGAAACGCTGCTCGATGCGGCTCCGGATCCGGTGTTCGTCGCGGATGCGGAGTCGGGTAAAATAGTCGAGACGAACGGTGCTGCCGAAACACTGATCGGAGAATCGAAGGAGAACCTCATCGGGCGCCACCACTCGACACTCTATCCCGACGAGCACGCCGAGTTGTATCAGAAGGCCTTCAAACGGGCGAAGGCGGAACCGACGAGCGTACAGATACTGTCAGACGGCTCGCAGCCGGAACTCGTGACCGCAGACGGCGACACCATCCCCATCGAGTTCAGCGTCAACACGGTGTCGCTCCCGGATGGGGCAGTCATGTTCGGCATCTTTCGAGACGTGGCGCTGAAACGGGAGAACGAGCGGCTGGATTCGATCACCAGTACGCTCTCTCACGACCTTCGAAACCCGCTCAACGTGGCTCAGGGACGATTGGGATTGTTGAAAGAGAAGTGTCAAAGCGAAGAGATAGAAACCATCGAGAACGCCCACGATCGGATCGAAACGCTGATCGAAGACGTGTTGACACTCGCCCGGAACGGTGAGCCGGTGGACGAGACGGAGTCGGTCGTGCTTTCGGACCTCGTTGAGTCCTGTTGGAAGACCGTCGAGACGGAGGACGCCACGCTCGTCGTCGGGACGGAACGGGAGCTCCAAGCGGATGAGAGTCGTCTGCGGCAACTCGTTGCGAACGTGATACGGAACAGTATCGTTCACGTCGGCGAGGACGTGACGATCGCCGTCGGTGATCTGGACGACGGGTTCTTCATCGAAGACGACGGGACCGGTATCCCCGCAGGCGAGCGCGATCGGATCTTCGAATCCGGCTATTCGACGTCCACCGAAGGAACGGGATTCGGTCTTGCGATCGTCAAAGAAATAGCCGCGGCACACGACTGGGATGTCACCGTCACCAACAGCAACTCCGGTGGAGCACGGTTCGAAGTAACCGATGTTGAGAGCGGTGTAGGATAGCGAGTCGAGAACCGTGCCACAGTACGGCGAGCCAACACCAGCGCCCGATCGACGAATCGTAGGAAGTATGAGCAAGTGAACGCGAAGATGTCGTGGCTCCTTTTGATACTGGCTGGAGTGTTCGAGAGTGGATGGGCGATCGGACTCGAATATTCGGACGGGTTCTCAAAACCGTTACCCACGCTTGGCACCGCTGTTGTCCTCATCATTAGTATGGTTCTGCTGGCACGGGCAACCCAAGACCTCCCCATCGGCACCGCGTACGCTGTCTGGACTGGTATCGGCGCTGTGGGGACAGCTTCGCTCGGGATTGTCCTGTTTGATGAACCCGCAACCCTTGCTCGAATAGGGTTCATCGGTGTGATCCTCGTCGGTATCGTCGGTCTCCACGGCGTTTCCGGTGGCCACTAGCTAGCTACTCCCGTTGGATGTCTTGTCCGGAACGAGTGAGTGTGGTACAGACGCGGTCGTTAGCGAACTTCGGTGTTGGTGGCGTCGTCGACGTCGATAGCACTTCGCCTAACTCAGGCACCATCTTGAGAGGTTGTCCGTAACTCGCGCCCGATATTCGACAACGAGTAGCGCTGGCCCCGACGCCCGCTCTGTTCGCGACCGCGACTACTCCGCCGACGAGCGACTCGTTCCGCGACGGCTTCGAGCGTCCGAAACTCCGCGGTCGAGTACGCGATGACCCGGACGGGAGTCGGCGGGTCAGTCGGTGGACGACTTCGTCTCGTCCTCGTCTGTGGCTTTTTTGACCGTCTCTTCGACCTTCTCGTCGACCGTCTTCTCCACGGTCTCCTCAACTTTCTCGTCCACCGTCTCATCGACCGTCTTCTCCACGGTCTCTTCGACCTTCTCGTCCACCGTCTTCTCCACGGTTTCATCGACCGTCTTCTCCACGGTCTCCTCGACTTTTTCGCCGACCGTCTTCTCGACCGTCTCCTCGACTTTTTCGCCGACCGTCTTCTCGACTGTCTCCTCGACTTTCTCACCGACCGTCTTCTCGACCGTCTCGCCGACAGTCTCCTCTACCGTCTCGCCCACGGTCTCCTCGACTTTCCCCGTCACCTCCTCGCTGACGGTGTTGCTGACCTCGTCGGCGACCTCGCTGACCTCCTTGTTGACCGTCTCGCCCACAGTCTTTTCGACCTCCTTGCTGACGGTGTCTCCGACTGTCTTCTCCACCTCCTTGCTGACGGTGTCGCCCACCGTCTTTTCGACCTCCTTGCTGACGGTGTCTCCGACGGTCCGCTCGACCTCCTTGTTGACGGTGTCGCCGACGCTCTTCTCCACCTCCTTGCCGACCTGGTCCGCGACCTCCCGCGTCATCCAGTCGGGATCGAACCGGGCCATCTTCCAGACGACGTGGACCACGTAGGAGGCGAACACCCCGATCCCGAACGCGACGCCGACGTCGTTCACGTTCAGCGTCGCGATGAGGACGATCGACAGGACGATCAGCGCGCCGTACGCGAAGTCGGTGAGCGCGTCGACGCGGGCCGGACTCACCATCCCCGATCCCCCTCTGCGGCCGCGTTGCGGTCTCGATTGAGCGTCGCGTGCATTAGTGTGTCTCCCTATCCGTGGTGACGGGCTAAAAGTCCCGCTTCGCGGCGGCGTCGTTCGCGAGAGGGGCGATGAGGCGTTCGCGGGGGTCACCGGCGGAGCGCGGTCCTTTTGTGCCGGATGGGCGAAGCCGAGGCATGGACATCGAGGAGGGCGGTCTCACCGTCTCCGTCCCCGAGGCTCGCGACGGGGCCAGCGAGGGCACCGG
>NZ_JAXRUU010000044.1:0-26171 GCF_034497445.1 Halorubrum sp. AD140 | reverse complement strand
CGGTGGAGACGCCGGACGAAGCGGCCGCCGCGCTCGACGAGATCGGCGGCGCCGCGATGGCCGAGGAGCTGGAGACGCTCGGCGCCGAGACGACCGAGGAACCGGACGTCCTCACGATTCACGGCTCCGAGAGCGACCTGCGCGGGGCGACCGTCGACGGCCGCGCCGACCACCGGATCGTGATGTCGCTCGCCGTGGCCGCGCTCGCCGCCGAGGGCACCACGACGATCCGCGGCGCCGAGCACGTCGACGTCTCGTTCCCGGACTTCTTCGACGCGATGGCCGACCTCGGGATGGCCGTCGAGCGCGACGGCGCGGGCGAGTAGCTGAGATATACAAATACTACCAGACTGCAGCGGCGGTTATTTATAAACAAACGGCGGTGCGGTGGCGCGTGCCGACGAGCACCCGAAGGGTGCAAGTCGCACGCGCGAGGGACGCGGCGACCGTAGGGAGCCGCGAGGCTGGGGAGGCGTGAGGCGCGGTGCTGTGCGGTTGGGTGGGGCTCAAAGGGGCAGCCGCGAGGACGACGCACGGCGACGGAAGCACCGCAGCGAGTGAGCGGAGCGAACGAGCGAGGAGCGCACCGAGCCGCGCGAGTCGTCGCGGCCGGGGCTTTGGAGGTGTTCACCGACGGTCTGCGGTCGACTATTTATGAACGATCGGCCGGGGCTTTGGAGGTGTTCACCGACGGTCTGCGGTCGACTATTTATGAACGATCGGCCGGGACTTTGGAGGTGTTTACACCGATAGCAACGACGGTTCCGGTCACCTGTCCTTCGCGATCCGAATACCACCAGTCTCCCCCGTAATACCGACGGGTACACAAACGCGCCGCGCCCACCACCCCGTATGGACGACATCGACGTCGAACCCGTGGATCGCGTCGAGGAGCCCGAGAGCGACGATCACGCGGTCGACCCCGAGCCAGACACCGACGCCGACCTCCCAGCCGAGACGGACGCGGCCACGGACCTCCCCGCGGGCGTCGACGCGCCCGAGTACGTCCTCTACGGCGGGAAGGGCGGGGTCGGCAAGACGACGATGGCGGCCGCGACGGGACTCGCATCGGCCGCGGACGGCGTCAGAACCCTCGTCGTCTCCACGGACCCGGCGCACTCCCTCTCCGACACCTACGAGACAGACATTCCCGCGGAGCCGACGCGCATCCGCGAGGACGTGCCCCTGTACGCCGCCGAGATCGACCCCGACGACGCGATGGAGGAGGGGATGTTCGGCGCCGACGGCGACCCCCTCGGCGGGATGGGCGAGATGGGCGACGCGATGGGCGGGATGATGGGCGGCGGAGCCGACGCGGAGGACGGGAGAGCCGAGGAAGGGCTCGGCTCGCTGCTCGGCGGGACGATGCCCGGCGCCGACGAGGCGGCCGCGATGCGCCAGCTCCTCGAGTACCTCGACGACCCGCGCTTCGATCGGGTGATCGTCGACACCGCGCCGACCGGGCACACCCTCCGGCTCCTCCAGCTCCCCGAGATCATGGACTCGATGATCGGCCGCGTGATGAAGCTCCGTCAGCGCTTCGCCGGGATGATGGACGGGCTCAAGGGGATGTTCGGCGGCGGGGACGACGATCCCGACCCCACCGCCGACCTCGACGAGCTCCAGGAGCGGATCGAGCGCCTCCGGGCCGTGCTGCGCGACCCCGCGAAGACCGACTTCCGCGTCGTGACGATCCCCGAGGAGATGAGCGTCGTCGAGTCCGAGCGACTGGTCGCCCGCCTCGACGAGTTCGGCATCCCGGTGAACACGCTGGTCGTCAACCGGGTGATGGAGGGGGTCGGGGACGCGACCGGCGGCGACGCGTCGGCGATCGACCCGGACTGGATAGTCGAGCCGAACCCCGAGACCTGCGAGTTCTGTGCGCGCCGCTGGGAGGTCCAGCAGGGCGCGCTCCGGCGGGCGACGGAGCTGTTCCGCGGCCGCGACGTGAAGCGCGTCCCGCTGCTCGCCAACGAGGTGCGCGGAGAGGCCGCGCTCCGGGTCGTCGCGGCGTGTCTGCGCTAGGGCCGCTCCTCCAACGCTCCGTACAGCGATTCCCGAACCCGCTCCGCGACTCCCGTGAGGTGCGCTTGGCCGAACAGCGCCACGATCAGCGCGCCCACGGAGTTGTACGTCAGGTCGGCCACGGTGTCCTCGAGCCCGAACTGCGCGAGCGGCATCGAGATCCCCGTCTCGTCGGCGACGATGTCGAGTCCGAACTCGAACAGCTCCCAGACGACGCCGAACGCGAGCACCACCACGAGGATGAAGACGAACGCGAACCGCTGCGGGATCCGGATCTGGTCGCTGTGGAGGTCCACGGCGCGCAGCGTCGTGTACCCCGCGCCCGCGACCAGCGACGCGGACAGCGCGTGCGTGAGGTGGTCCCACCACGGCACGCGGGCGTAGAACCCGGCGGACCCGATAGTGTGGAGCAGCACCGCCGTCGTGATCCACACGCCGAGCCACGGGTCGAGCGGGATCTCGTAGTTGCGTTCGACCAGCGCCGGCACGAAGGTGACGAACAGTCCGATCACGCCGTTGGTGATCGCCTTCGGCTGCCCGAAGGCCACGCCGTAGATGACGATGGCGGCGAGCAGCAGCTGCATCGCTCTGGTGAGCTGCCGCTGGGTCCGCAGCGACGGGCGAGCGCGGAGGGCCCCGCGAACGCTCATCGGCGCACCACCCGTCCGATCGCGCGGCGGAGGCGCGCCCCGCGTCGCCGGAAGTAGGCGTCGAAGAGGACGCCGGCCGCGAGTCCGGCCAGCGTCACGTAGATCCACTCGACCATCAGCGCCTCGTTGGTCGTCAGGAAGGCGGTGTCGAGCAGTCGGTCGGCGTTCCATCGGAGCAGCGTCCAGGCGGCCGCCGTCGCCATCGTCGTCAGCACGACGAACAGGACGGCGAACCAGTGGGTGACGCGCAGCGTGGTGAACATCTGGAGCTCGACCGTGACGATCAGCGCGAACGCGGCGATCGCGAGGTACGTAGCGAACGTCCCCAGCTCGCCCCCGAGGAGCGTGCGTACCAGCACCGGCAACAGCGCGAGTCCGAGGACCTCCCACGGGGGCATCACCCGCGGGTCCCGTGCCGCGACCGCCGGCGCGACCACGACGGCGGTGATGGCGGCGGCGAGGATCATCGGAAGGAGGTCGAACCCGAGCAGGCTCTCGACGAAGGTGCCGACGAGCACCGCCACCATCGTCCACGCCACGAGCGCGTTCGTCCGCCCGCTGCGGAACAGCCGCGCCAACCGGTCCTCGATGGCGGCTCCGTCAGGGACGTCCGGTTCCCGCACGTCTCGACCACCCGGACGGTCCCGGTGGGTCTCGGCTTCGAGGTCCCCGTCCGGAGGATCCGCCCCGGATCGGTCGGTGTCCATACCTCCCTTCAGGTCGGCCCCCACTAATATCGGTTGCCTCCGGGACGCGACCGCGTTCCGGCCGGCTTTTTGTCGGTCACGGACGAACGCCGCGCATGAACCGACGGCGTTTCGCGCTCGCCACCGGGGCGACCGCCGGCCTCGCGGCAGGCCCCGGATGCCTCGGTGCCCTCGGGCCGGCCGGGCTCCACCTCGGGGGCGTCGTCCTGGTGAACAGGCGGAGTGAGCGGGTTGAGACGCAACTCCGCGTGACGCGGGACGGGTCGACGGTGCTCGACGAGCGGCACACGCTGGCCGCGGCGGACGAGGGCGACGGGTCCGGCGTGTTCCGCAACGACGCCTGGGCGGATCGGATCGGCGTCTACGAGGTGCGCGTCGACGTGGCGTCCGGGCCGAGCGAGGCGTTCCGGTACACCCGAGCCCACCGCGACGGGACGTGCACGATAGCCCGCGTGGGGATCCGCGAGGAGACCGTCGCCTTCGGGAGCCACCGGGCGACGGCGGAGGCGCCGTGTCGGCCGGACGGGGAGCCCTGAACGAACGGCCTTTTACCCGCCACGCGCCTCCGTCCGGTATGAACTGCCGGCGGTGTGGAACCCCCCTTCGAAAGCCCGGGGACTTCTGTCTCACCTGCAACACCGCCAACGCCGACGCGGTCGTCGTCGAGTTCGACGAGGACCGCGCGCGCCTGACGATGCTCGAGGAAGACGAGGCCGTCGGGGAGACGACGGTGACGACCCGGCCCGAGACCGACGAGCGGCTCACCGAGGTCCAGCTCCGCAACTTCGCCGGCCGCGTCGCCGACGAGATCCGCCGCAAGCGTCCCGACACCGTCTACGCCGCGGGCGCCCGCGAGCCGCTCCGCGAGACGCGCGCGCAGGTCCACCACGAGTTCTACCGCGTCCCCGAGGCGGGAACGGAGCGCGCCGGCGACGCGGACTCGTCGCCGAACCGCGACGCCGACGTGAACCCCGTCGTCTCGTGGGTGCTCGACCGCCGCGGCGACCGCGCGCTGGAGGTGGTCGAGACGCCGCCGCGCGAGAAGATCGGCGGCTCGCACTCGACGCTGATCGGCGACCGCAAGGGGCGGAAGGCGGTGAGCACGGTCGCGCAACACCCCCACGTCAAGAAGATCGTCCCGGGACCCATCGACGCCGGCGGCACCGGGTCGCGCACGGGGCTCCGCGCGAAGGCGACCCGCGCAGGGACCAACGGGAACGTCCGGCTGCTCCTCCGCGACGGCTCCAGCGTCCAGGAGAACCGGATCGTCACCACCGCGATGGACCGCGAGACGGGCGAACGCGTCCGCGAGGACCTCAACGAGGCCCTGCGGGACGCGGAGCTGCAAGACGAGTGAGCGGGCGCCCCGGTGGACCGGCCGCAGTCCGGGGGACTCCCGGTAGGTATTTCCGCCGTCGGCCGCGATCGCTTATAAATGCTGAGCGACGTGATGGAGGACTACCTGAAGGCGATATACGTCCTCCAGTCCGAGCAGGGGCCGCCCGTCTCGACGTCCGCGATCGCGGAGTACCTCGAGAAGACTCCGCCGTCGGTCACGGACATGCTCGGGAAGCTGGAGGAGCGCGGGCTCGTCGAGCGCGAGCCGTACCAGGGCGCGGAGCTCACCGCGGAGGGCGAGGCGGTCGCGCTGGAGGTGGTCCGACACCACCGGCTGCTCGAGGCGTTCCTCGCCGACAGGCTCGACTACGACTGGAGCGAGGTCCACGACGAGGCCGACGCCCTGGAGCACCACATCTCCGAGGAGTTCGAGCGCCGCGTGGCCGAGTCGCTCGGGAACCCCGCCGTCGATCCTCACGGCGACCCCATCCCGGGGGCGGACCTCGAGCCCGTCGACGAGGGGAGCGGCCCGCGGCTCTCCGACCGCGCCGAGGGCGACCGGGTAATCGTCACGCGCGTCTCCGACCGCGACGAGGCCGAGCTCGACTACCTCGCCGACGCCGGGATCACGCCGGGGACCGAGATCGAGGTCGTCGACGTCGCCCCCTTCGGCATGGTGACCGTGACGACCGGGAGCGGCGAGCAGAGCCTCCCGGCGGAGATCGCCCGATCGATCCGCGTCGAGGACGCGGAGTAGTCGACAGGGGTCTCTCCGCCGCTCCGCCGCCTCTCCGCCGCTCCGCCGCCTCTCCGCCGCTCCGCCGCTCCGCCGCTCCGCCGCCGCTCCGCCGCTCCACCTCTCGGCCGCGAGGCTTTTCACGCGAAGCGTCCTGTACGCTGACGTGAACACGGTCGCCACCCTCGCCGTCGGCGCGGTCTTCGGACTCGCGCTCGCGGCTCCGCCCGGCCCGATGAACGCGGTCATCGCCGAGGAGGCGGTGTTTCGCGGGTGGGGGGCCGGCACCCGCGCGGGGCTCGGCGCGGCGACCGCCGACTTCCTGTTCTTCGTGCTCGCGTACCTCGGCGTGGCCTCGGTGATCCAGTCCGCCCCGCGGCTCCAGACCGCCATGATCGCCGTGGGCGGCTGCCTGATGTGTTATTTCGCGGTCGGGGCCGCGCGCGGCGCGCGCGAGTCGTTTCGGCCGACGACCGGCGAGGACCCCCTGAGCGAGGAGGGAAACGGGTTCAGGAAGGCGCTCGCGCTGGCGCTGACGAACCCGTTTCAGGTACTGTTCTGGCTCACGGTCGGCGTCGGGATGTTGCGGTCGGGCGAGCTCGACGTCCTCGAACCGCTCCCGCTCGTCGGCGACGCCCTCGCCGGAACGCTGGTGGTCGCGACCGGATCGCCCGCGCTGCTCGGCGGGTTCTTCCTCGGCGTGCTCGGGTGGGTGACGCTCTTCCCCATCGGCCTCGCGGCGGCGGAGCGCCGCCTCGAGGCGATCGGTCCGGCCGTCGCCGTCGGCTCGGCGCTCGTGCTCGGCGGGTTCGGCGTCTTCTTCCTCTTCGACGCGGCGACGACCGTGCTCGCGTGGTGAGGGGCCGGCGGCCGGCGCTCGACGGTTCCCCGCACCCGACCACGGCCGACCCGCATGGACAACGGCTTTGACCCGTGAGCGCGACCGGCCGATATGTTCCAGAAGTCCACGTGGATCAAGCTCCCGCGCAACGTGCTCGTCGGTCACGACGTGATCGACGACCTCGGCGCCGCGGTCGGCGAGCTGTACCTCACGGGGCGCCCGCTCATCGTCACGAGCCCGACGCCGAACGAGATCGCCGGCGACCGGGTGCGCGCGCAGTTCGACGACGCGGCGACCGCCGTCGTCGACGAGGCCTCCTTCGACGCGGTCGAGGAGCTCACCGAGACCGCCGAGGCGGTCGATCCCGGGTACCTGATCGCCTTAGGTGGCGGGAAGCCGATCGACATCGCGAAGATGGCCGCCGACCACCTCGACGTCGGCTTCGTCTCCGTCCCCACGGTCGCCTCCCACGACGGGATCGTCTCGGGGCGCTCCTCGATCCCCGAGGGCGACACGCGCCACTCGGTCGCCGCCGACCCGCCGCTCGCGGTCGTCGCGGACACGACGCTGCTCGCGAACGCCCCATGGCGGCTCACCACCGCCGGCTGTGCCGACATCATCTCCAACTACACCGCGGTGAAGGACTGGCGGCTCGCCCGCCGGCTCCGCAACGTCGAGTACAGCGAGTACGCGGGCGCGCTCTCGGAGATGACCGCGGAGCTGCTCGTCGAGAACGCCGACATGATCCGCCCCGGCCTGGAGGAGTCGTCGTGGGTCGTCGTGAAGGCGCTCGTCTCCTCCGGCGTCGCGATGTCGATCGCGGGCTCCTCGCGGCCCGCCTCCGGCGCGGAGCACCTCATCTCCCACCAGCTCGACCGGATCGCCCCAGGGAAGGCGCTCCACGGACACCAGGTCGGCGTCGCCTCGATCATGACGGAGTACCTCCACAGCGGCGAGAACGGGCGGTGGAGCGCGATCCGCGAGGCGCTCGCGGAGCTCGACGCGCCGACGACCGCGGCCGAGCTCGGCGTCGACGACGAGGAGCTGCTCGCCGCGCTGACGACCGCCCACGAGATCCGCGACCGCTACACGATCCTCCAGGGCGGGATCAACGAGGAGGCCGCGATCGAGGTCGCGACGGCGACCGGGGTCATCGATCGGTAGTCCGGACCGTCCCGGGAGGCAGTTCGAAGCGGGCCGTCCCGACCGGCGGGAGCACCCGAAGCCGACTTACCGCTCGGTTCCCTTCCTCCGATATGTCCACCGCCAGCGTTCGCGACCGGGCCAAGGAACGGGCCGGCGCGATCACCGTGCTTCTCACGATCGTCGGCTACGGGGCGGTCGGCGGCGTCTTCCTCGTTCCCGAGTTCCAGGCGCTGTTCCCGACGCTGACTCGCGGCACCGTCGACCTGCTCGCGCACGGCATCGCCGTCGTCAACACCGTCGCGGTCGTCACGCTCTCGCTCGGCTGGTACTGGATCCGAAAGGACGAGGTGAAGAAACACGCCGCCGCGATGACGACCTCCTTCGCCCTCATCCTCCTCTTCCTCGGGATGTACCTCCCGAAGGTGGCCGGCGGCGGGACGAAGGAGTTCGTCCTGGACTCCGCGTACGGCTGGGTTCCCCTGTGGGAGTGGGTGTACCCGGCGTACCTGGTCATGCTCGCGGTCCACATCCTGCTCTCGGTGATCTCCGTCCCGGTCGTCCTCTACGCGATCGTCCTCGGGCTCACGCACACGGAGCGAGAGCTCCGGAACGAGACGCCGCACCGCCGCGTCGGGCGGATCGCCGCGAGCGCGTGGATCCTCTCGCTCGCCCTCGGCGTCGTCACCTACCTCCTCTTGAACCACCTGTACGACTCGACGTTCGCGGCCGCGGAGGCCGCGACGGCCCTGCTCCCGGTCGTTTTCGGGGTCTGAATGGCCCTCCCGGCCCGACCCCCGGCACCGGCCGCCGCCATCGAAACGCTTGACTCGCCGCCGCCGCACCGACACGCATGACCGACTGGATCGGCGACACCTTCACGAGCGACGCCGGCTGGACCCACCTCGAAGCCCTCGTCGACGTCGGGAGCCGCATGGCCGGCACCGACGGCGAGCGCGAGGGGCTGGAGCTGACGCGCGACGCGCTGGCCGACGCCGGCGCGCGCAACGCCCGGATCGAGCCGTTCGAGATACAGGGCTGGGAGCGCGGCGACAGCGCGATCCGGGTCGGCGACGAGACGGTCGCCTCCGGGATGAACGCCTGCATCGCGCTCCCGCGGAGCCCGAGCGGCGAGTCGACCGGCGAGTTCGTCGACCTCGGATACGGCGTCCCCGCGGACTTCGAGGGCGACCTCGACGGACGCGTCGTGATGGTCTCCTCGGACACCCCCGACTCCGTGGACCGCTTTATCCACCGCCGCGAGAAGTACTACCACGCCGTCGAGGCGGGCGCCGCCGCCTTCGTCTTCGCCAATCACGTCGAGGGGACGCTCCCCCCGACCGGCAGCGTCGGCACCGCGGACGCGCCCGTCGGCGAGATCCCCGCGGTCGGCGTCTCGAAGGAGACCGGCGCCCGACTCGCCCGCCGACACGAGGGCGACGAGCTGACCGTCGCCGTCGACTGTGCGACCCCGGACGCGACGAGCGGGAACGTCGTCGCCGAGATCGGCCCCGACACCGACGAGTACCTCGTCGTCTCCTCGCACGTCGACGCCCACGACATCGCCGAGGGCGCGATGGACAACGGCGCCGGCACGGCCACGGTCGTCGAGGTCGCCCGCGCGCTCGCCGCCCGCGAGGACGAGCTCGACCGGCGGGTCCGGCTCGTCGGCTTCGGCGCCGAGGAGGTCGGGCTCGTCGGCTCCTCGCGGTACGCGAACGAGATCGACCCCGACCGGATCGCGACCGTCGTCAACGTCGACAGCAACGTGTTCGGCCGCACCCTCAGACTCGACCATCACGGCTTCGACGCGCTGGAGGCGGCCGCCGAGCGCGTGAGCGAGCGGTTCGACCATCCGGTCTCGCTGGGCGAGGAACTGGTCCCCCACAGCGACCACTGGCCGTTCGTCGAACGCGGGATTCCCGGATACATGGTCTCCGGCGAGACGGAGGGACGCGGACGCGGCTGGGGCCACACCGGCGCCGACACGCTCGACAAGCTGGAGTCGCGGAACCTCCGCGAACAGTCGATCCTGCTGACCGAGCTCGTCGTCGAACTCGCCGACGAGTCCGTGACGACCGAGCGGCGGGACCGTGACGAGATCGCGGCCGCCCTCGAACGGGAAGGGAAGGCGACCGGCATGAAGATCACTGGCGACTGGCCGTTCTAGGGACACCCCGACGCGAACCGGGAGGTTTTCACGGGCGCCGGCCGCACCCCTCGCGTATGGACCCGTCGGACCGTCGCGTCGCCGTCGTCGGCGAGGGCGACCTGGCAGCGGCGCTTCGTGACGCCGTCGCGGCCCTCAGCTACCGCGTCGTCGACGCCGTCGGGACGGACGCTCCGTCGAGCGCGGACTGCCGGCCGGGAGGCGACGACCCGCCGGACGCGATCGTTCCAGTCGGCGCCGACTCGCTCCGCGCAGTCCTGGTCGGTGCGCCGAACGCACCGGTGATCCCTGTCGGTTCGGGTCGGTTCGCGGTCGACGCCGCCGCGGCGCAGCGACGGCTACGAGACCTTCTCGCCGAGGCGACGCGCGCGTCCGACGATCCCCCCGTCGAAGGGGCCAGACGCGTGACGCACCCCGTCCTCACCGTCGACGCCGGACCCGATTCGACGGCGCGCGCCGTCTTCGACGCCGCGCTCGTCACCCAAGAGCCCGCTCGGATCTCCGAGTTCGCGGTCGGGTTTCCGGGGCGAGCCGAGGAGACGTTCCGCGCGGACGGCGTCGTCGTCGCGACGCCGCTCGGGAGCGACGGGTACGCCGCCGCGGCCGGCGCTCCCGTCGTCGAGCCCGGCGGCGGGCTCTCCGTCTCGCCGATCGCGCCGTTCAGCACGCGGACCGACGCGTGGATCGCCGCGGACCGTCTGCGAGTGACGGTCGAACGCGAGGCGGAGCCGGTGTCGATCGTGGTCGACGGCGCGGAGCGCGGCGCCGTCGCTCCGCACCGGTCGATCGCGATCGAAGCGGCCGACCGGGTCGCGCTCGTCGTGCTCGGAGGAGCGAACCGAGCGCGGCGATCGGAAACACTCTAATAACTCGTGGCCGGATGTGTCGGTATGGATCCACTGCAGTTCCTCGTTCCCCTCGGCTGGCTGTCCGCGGTCGGACCGGTGCTGCCGTACGCGCTCCTCGTGATGGGGGTGGCGAACCTCGCGACGCGCCACCTCGCGCACCGACGCCACGTCGAACAGGGCGCCGACGGCGACAGCGTCGAACCGTACACGCCGCACGCGTTCACCAACATCGGGCTCGTGCTGTTGAGCTTCCTGTTCGTGCTCGAGGCCCCCGTGAGCGGCGTGATCCTCTCCGTGCTCGTGATCACGATGCTGATCGCGGACCTCTTCGAGCTCGAGGCGCGCAACGTCGAGGCGCGCAACGACATGCCGATCGAGGCGCCCAAGAGCTCGATCGTCGCCTCGCTGCTCGTCATGGTGTTCGTCGGGTACTACTCGCTGTTCTTCCTCGTGTCGGGCATCTGGAATCAGTTCGTCGTCGCATAGCCGGCCCGATCGGCCGGTGATGCGAGGCTCCTCCACCGCGCTGTCTCGTCGCGTTCTTCAATCGCCGCAGCCTCGTTCTCTGCCGTCGCCCGTCCACGAGCGACTGCCAGCGAGCGCGTCGTCGGTTCTCGCGTCGTCGCCGAGGAAGCGACTCGACGGTGTGGCCTGTTGTGGACCACCCGACGAGCCGCACCGCGTGAGAGACGGCAAGCCGAGGTAGACGGTCGCGGGACGTAACGGGAGGTCGCGGGACGTAACGGGAGGTCGCAGGACGACACGAGAAGTCGCAGGACGAGTCACAGAACTGCGGGAACGATCGCAGGACGAGACGGTCGCAGGATAAGACGGGGACCGGTCAGTTCGCGGCTTCGCCGTCGTCGTCGAGGGCGTCGCGCAGCTCGCGGCTCGCCGGGATCAGCACCCAGAACGTGAGCGCACCGAGGACCATCACCCAGAAGAGCGCGTCGCCCGCGACGAGCCCGATCTCGCCGTAAGCGCTCTCGACGCCCTCTGCTGGGTTGACCAGCTGGACGACCTCGTAGTACGAGGGCGTGCGATACCATCCACCGAACGTGAGCCAGCCGAGGCCGCCGATAGCGAACAGGGCGAACCCCTTCATGAACTCGTCTGCCATTACCTCACGTTTCGTCGGCGTCGTCTTGAGACTTTCCCATCCCGCGCCCGCGGAACCGCGTTCCGAGCACGTACACCGCCGTCCCGACGACGATGAATCCGATGCCGACGGTCGCCAGCGTGGCGACCAGCACGTCGTCCGACGGGTAGATCCCCGCGCTGTTGAGGAGGTAGACGATCGTCGTCCGGACGAAGCTGATCTGTAGCGTCGCGGCGTCGACGAGCGTGAACCCGATCAGGTACGCGACCACCGCGGCGAGCGTCGAGAAGACGGTGACGGCCTTGTACAGACGGAACGGAACGACCACTTCCCGTCCGTCGGGGCCGACTTGCGGGCCGGTCGGCTCGTTGCGCGGGTCCGCTCGGTCCCCCTTTGGGATCGGGTCGCCCGTCTCGTCGAACGCCTGTGTGTCGTCGTCGTCGGTGGATGGAGACATCGAATCGTGGAGAACGGGACGGCGAACGGATGGTGGTTCGAGGGCGTTACTTCGGCGGCCGCAGCATGTAGTACCGCCGGTTCAGGTCGTACATGTACCCCTCGCGCATCGTCTTCAACACCGCGTAGGTGATGATGCCGCCGGCGAGCGGAAGCATGAACGTCAGGGTGAGCAGCAGGTCCAGCGAGATCGGGAAGAAGTTCTGGATCGCGAGCGCCGCGAGCGTGATCGACAGGATGACGCCGGTCACGCCGACGGCCGCCCAGAACGGCTGCTCGACGGGGCGTCGCGCGCTCCCCTTGTTGAGGAACGGCACGAGCGTGATGGCGCCGAAGATGACCCCGTGAGCGACGATCCCGAGCAGCTCGTTCGACATGGCGATGTTGCCGCCCAGCACGGCGAGCTCCGGGTTGATCGGATTGAGCTTCAACAGTCCGAACGACCAGTAGAGGTACCAGTCCGGAAGGATGATCGAGGGCGTCGAGCCCGGATTCGCCGGGTCGCCGAAGTGCGCCGGCATCAGCGCCGCGATCAGGATCATGATCCCGACGAAGAAGCTCGCGATCGCGAGGTTCCGGATCGTCTCGTGGGGCCACGTGGGGAAGCCGAGCACGTCGCGCTCGACGTACGTGGACTCCGCGCGGAGGTCCTCGTCCTCGCGGCGGGAGCGCTCGAAGTACTGATAGGTGAGCTGTGCGAGCCCCTGCGAGTGCTCCTTGCGCTCGGTCCAGGTGGGCGTCTCGTCGTCCGGCGGCACCGTCGCCGGCGGGCCGCCGTCGGTGCGCGCTTCCTCGTCGGTGCCTCCGTCGGTCATGGGGGTAGTTTCGTCGGTCATTGGATTAGTGCGGCTCGGCGATCCCCTGCACCCAGACGATGCCGACGTGGAGGGCGATGAGCCCGGTCACCACGAACGGCAGCACGAAGACGTGCAGGATGTACATTCTCACGAGCGTCGCCTGTCCGAGCGTGAACCCGCCGAACATGAGCTGTGCCGCCCACTCGCCGACGAGCGGCGTCGCAAGCGCCATCTCGACGCCGATCTGTGCCGCCCAGTACGAGAGCTGCTTCCACGGGAGCACGTAGCCGGAGAACCCGAAGAGCAGCGTCAGGGCGATGAGGATGACGCCGAGGATCCAGTTGACCTCACGCGGCTCTTTGTAGGAGCCGGTGAAGTACACCCGGAGCATGTGCAGGAACACCGCGGCCACCATGAACTGGGCCGACCAGCGGTGGATCGACCGGAGCATGTACCCGAACTGGACGTCCTTCATGATGAACACGAGTGAGTCGTACGCGGCCGTGGGGTCCCCTTGCGCCGCGGCGCCGGCGGTCGAGGGCGAGTAGTAGAACCCGAGTACCGCGCCGGAGACCGCCGCGACCAGGTACGCGACGATCGACAGGGACCCGAGCGAGTACAGCGGGTACCAGTACCAGAACTTGTTGTCGAGGTCGTACTGCTCCGTGTGGCTCTTCGGCATCTGGAGGTTCGCGCGGTAGTACATCGTCTCCAGCAGCTCGAGGTAGTCGACGATCCGGAGCCGCTTGTCCAGCCAGATGAGCGTGGTGAGGAACGCGGTCTCGATGACCGTCAGGTCCTGCTTCTTGAGCCACGCGTTGTGGTCCATCTCGTCTTGTTTCTTGAGGCTCATCGTGGAATCACTTCTTGTAGTACGGGTAGACCGCCCGTTTGAGGGTCTCCATGGCGTTTCCGGTGTCTATCCCGACGCCGTCTTTCTCGTCCTCGCGGACGTAGAGGTCCTCCCACTTGCGACGTCGCTTCTTCACGATCATCACGTCGGGGAGGAACTCCTTGCGGTACAGAAGCAGGATGAACGCGAGGTCGATGAAGATCATCGCCAGCAGCGCGCCAGCGAACATGTTCCCGAACTCGGTCGAGGCCCACGCGGACATGAGCCCGTACACGAACAGCCCGACGAACACGACCTCGATGACGGTGAGGATCACGATCGCGATCGCGGCCGCGGTGCTCTCGCGTGCCGGCTCGTACCGGTGAATGTCGCCGTACGACGACCCGCCCGAGCTCATTGACGACCTCCGTGACCGGTGTGGGCCGACTCGCCGTACTTCAGCAGGTAGAACGTGAACACGAACGTGAGCGAGATGCCCAGGATTGCGGCGATCCCGACCCAGTGTGCGTGCAGGGGAACTCCGACGTGGGAGATCTCTTCGGGCCAGCCGGTGTTACCGCCCGATTCGACGGTCTCGACGTCTTCGCCGACGGCGATGCCGCCGTGCATGCCGGTCGCGTCGTGGGGGGCGCAGTGGTAGTGGGTGATCCCCGCGGCGTCCTCGCCCAACTCGACCTCGTAGGTGGTTCCCTCTTCGCCGACCGGGTCGCCGCTGTCGAGCTCGGCCGGACCCTCGACGGTCACCACGTTGTGGCTGCCGCCGCTGCCGGTCCACTCCCACGTGACCGTCGTTCCCGTGTCGACCCACACCAGCGTCGGGTCGAACGCGAGCCCGTCGTCGCCCGCGCCCACCGCGATTGTGACCTCGCTCTCGCCGCGAAGGTCCTCGTAGGACCCCCCGTTCCCGCCGCTGGCGCCGCTCGGCCAGTCAGGCTCTTCCTCCTGTGCGGCGGCCGTTCCGGTCGCCCCGACGCCGGCCGCGGCCGCCGCGGTGGCACCACCGGCCGTCCGCACGAAATCCCGCCTTTTCATACAGGTTCACTCAGGACGGGGTGCGCTTAAACCCACCGACTGAACCCGCCGACGTAGACCGGTTTACAGGGGTTGTACCCCCTGATATCGGCGGTTCATCCCTCTCCTTCGTCGTCGCCTTCGACGGGGACGAAGTCGGGTCGCTCTTTCGCCTCGCGGAGGGCCCGCAGTCGGTCGCGGTACTCTTCGGATCGAAACCGGTCGGAGAGCCGCGCGTTCGCCACCATCGCGAACAGAAAGACGCCGATCAGCAGGAACAGCAGCCCAATCACCGGCGCGACGATCGTGTTCAGGTCGGCGACGAGCGAGGCGACGAGCAGCGCGGCCCCGGCGAGCACCTGGACGACGGCGATCACCTGGATCATCAGGTTTCCGAACTCGCCGGAGCCCTCCGGCACGGTGTCGGGGTGGGGAAGCGACCAGTCGTCCGGGGGTTCGGGCACGTCGTACGACTCCATCGCCGCCAGCGCGACGATCGGCTCGACGTCTCGGAGCACCGTTCCCTGGCCGGTCACCTCGCCGGTCGAACGGAGGATGGCGTACCCCTCGTCGGAGTAGACGAGAACGCGCTCCTCGCCGTCGGTGCGCACGCGCTCTAACACGCCGAACACCTCTCGCCGGGCGATCCGCGACTTCAGCTCCGCCTCGGCGCGGTCGAGCAGTCTGTCTCCCGTGATCCACGAGTCCGGGTCGAAGGCGGCGTCCCACTCCTCGGCGCTCATCTGCGCCATGTCGGCGGGGCCGAAGTCGTCGAAGTCGTACTCCTCCTCGACCCGCCGCCGGAGCTCGTCGAGGTCGTCTGAAGCGTCGGAGCCCGAGGACGCCGCCGCGGCGGCGTCGACCTCGGACCCGGCGACCGGTTCCCCCTCGGCGGTCGACTCGCGGGTCCGAGACGCGGCCTCGCCGTCGAGCTCGCCCGGTGCCTGATCCGGTTTCGGCTCCGGCTCCGATCCCGTCGAGGTGTCCTCCATCGCCCGGGCGTACGGGCTCCGGACGCTAACTGTTTTCGTCCGCGGACGACCGCGCTCGTCGAGGGGGACGGACGCACAGTCTCCGGGAGCGGAGCGCACGTCGATGGAGTGCGACGGCGCGGCACGAGCGACGGATCGGGGAGCTTTACGCGCCCGAGTCCGAAGCCCCGGTCGATGGTTGACGAGTCGGTCCTCGCGGCGCTGGCCGGACTGTCGGTGACGTCGAGCCTCCCGTTCCTCCTCTACGGGGCGTGGATCATGATCGACGCCGAGACCGTGAGCTGGAACGTGCTCACGCACCACCTCCGGTACATCGTCACCGGACTGGCGCTGACCACGCTCCCGGTCGTCGTGTGGATGCTGCCGCGCCTCTTCAGGCGGCTGACCGGGCTCGCCGTGATCCACGCGTTCCTCGGGCTGCAGGCGTACGCGCTGCTGGCGTTCGCGCTCACCGGAATCGTCCGGATCTTCCAGGCGAAACGCGGCGCCGACGCCTACGAGGACCCCGACGTCGACATCGACGAGATCCACGAGAACATGGGCTACTGGCGCGCCCGGCTCCGGGTCGGCGTGGCCGGGTTCATGCTCCTGTGGCTCGGCGCGTGGCTGACGGGGCTCTACCGGTTCTACTCGCTCCACGTCGCCCCGTTGCTGTGAGGCGATTTCGGTGCCGTCTCGTCCGTCGGGACGGCCGGCCCAGTCTCGTCCATCGGGACGGCCGGCCCAGTCTCGCCCGTCGGGACTCCGTGTCGTCTCGCTCGCCGTCGGTTCGACAGCTCCCCTCGAGACCGACAAGTTCAATCCTGTTTTGCCCCTAGGAGGGACATCGTGGCAGTCACCTTCGACCTGTTCGGGACCCTCGTCGACGTCGAGTATCCGTCCGACCCAGCGGAGATCGTCGCGCGCGAACTGGAGTCCCGCGGCGTCGCCGTGCCGGACGATTGGCACGTCGCGTACGGCGAGCGACACGTGGACGCCCCCGCGGGCGCCGAGGTGCCGCTCCCGGCGCACGTCGCGCACGCGCTCGACTCCCGCGGCGTCGACGCCGCCGACAACGTCGTTCGGCACGCCGTCGTCGCGGCGTTCGACCCGGATGTGACCAGACGCGACGGCGCCCTGACCGCCGTCCGCGACGTCGCCGAGCAGGGGCCGGTCGGTCTCCTCTCGAACTGCGCCGTGCCGGAGCTCGTCCCCAAGACGCTGATCCGCGCCGGGCTCCGCGGCGAGTTCGACGCGGTCACGACGAGCGTCGGGTGCGGCTGGCGGAAGCCGCACCCGAAGGCGTTCGAGGCCGCCGCCGACGCGCTCGGCGTCGCGCCGGCGACCCTGGTCCACGTCGGCGACGACCCCGCGACCGACGGCGGCGTCGTCGACGTCGGCGGCCGCTTCGTGGACGTGACGGAGACGCCGCTGGAGGCGGTCGCGGCCGAGCTCGAGGCCGAGCCGTAGCGCCGCTTTTCGCGTACGTCGCTTTTCGACGTCACTCGCGGGCGAGCCGGTCCGCCCACTCCTCGTCGAGCCGTCCCTCCGCGAGGAGCTTCTTCAGGTGCGCGACGACGGTCGCCCGCGCGAGGTCCGCGACGCCGGTCAAGTCCTTCTCGTAGGCGGCGTCGACGACCGCGTCGACGTCGCGCGCGCCACACTCGACCGCCGCGAGGACCGCCCGCTCGCGGTTCAGTCGGTGTTCGATCAGCCGGTCGCAGACGCCTTCGGGGTCGTCGATCACGGGGCCGTGTCCCGGATAGAGCCGGTCGTAGCCGGCGTCGCGGACGCGTTCGAGGCCGTCGAGGTACTCGCCGAGGTCTCCCTCGGGAGCGCCCACCACGACGCTCCCCTCGGCGACGGCGAGGTCGCCGCAGAGGAGCGCGCGGGAGGGGTCACCGTCGTCGGCGCCTCCCCTCTCTTCCGCGAACTCGAAGGCGACGTGGTCCGGCGCGTGGCCGGGCGTGTCGACCGCGCGGACGCTCGTCTCTCCCACGGCCTCTCCGTCCCCGAACGTCCCGTCCGGCTCGACGCCGGTCGCCGCCGCGAACCGGTCGGCGTGGCCGGCGTGCGCGAGGACGGGCGCGTCGGTGAGCTCCGCGTACTCCGCGACCGCGCCGACGTGGTCCGGATGCGTGTGCGTGACCGCGATCGCGTCGATCGCGGTGCCGCCGTCCTCCTCGCTCCGCTCGCCGCCGGAGCCTCCCGCCCCGCCGAGTCCGACCGCGGCGTCGAGCGCGTCGGTGCGGGCGGCGGGGTCGACGAGGAGCCCTCCGGCGACGTGGGCGTTCGTCGCCCCGCCGGGGGCGCGGGTGTCGACCGGGACCGGGACGCGGGCGACCCGCGGTTCCGGGTTCGAGTCCGCCATCGCCTCAGTCCCCGCGTCCGACCGAGGAGCCGTCGCGCCGGTCGAGCGGGGAGCGCGCGGCCGGACCGGGACCGGACCCGGCGCGCTCTCGGCCGGGGATCGGCACGTCGACGTCGTCGGCGACGGCGAACCGCGAGAGGTCGGCGACGCCGGCGTCGACCGCCTCGACCGAGTCGTACGGGCGGCCAACGACGACGTCGCCCGCCTTGCTCCGGTTGATCCCGGGGATCGCGGTTAGCTCGTCCATCGACGCCGCGTTGACGTCGAGCGGGTAGGGGACCCCCGTGACCGAGCGGTAGCCGTGGTCCGTGATCGCCACGTCGATGGCGGTCCTGAGCTCGCGCTCGCCGGGCACGGCGACGAGCAGGGCGTACGTGCCGAGCTGGCGGCCGAACGTCTTCCCGTCCTGATGGTACTCCAGGTACACGTCCGGGAGCACGGTCCCCGGCGGAACGACCCGGTCGAGCATCGGGTTGTCGACCGTCTCGCGCACCTCGCGCTTGTAGGCTTGGAACTGGTCTCTGTGCTCCTGGGCGATCTCCGCGCCCGTCTCGGCCATCTCCGTGCCGGCGAACGCCATCACCTGCCGGATGTTGATCCGGCGGAGCATGAGCCCCTCGTCGTAGACGGTCCGGAGGAACCGCTTGTTGTGCTCGTACGTCTCCGGGCGCTCGCCCGCGAGCCCGTGGACGAGGTTGATCCCGGGGAGGAGCTTCGGGAGCCGCGGCGAGGCGTCGGGGCCGGTGGAGGGACCGACCACCCGGTTGTCCGGGCCCGGGGTCGTCTCCGGGGCGTCGCCCGGCCGCCACCCGCCCTCCTCGTTGACGACGCGGACGGCCTCCAGGCACTCCTCGGCCGTGACGAGCAGGTTGTTCTGCTCCTGGACGACCGAGTCCGCCGACTCAAGTCCGAACGCCGCGGTGTCGCCGGGCGTGTTGTGGGCGGCGATGACCCGGATCGCCTCGCGGGAGGCCTCCGGGTAGTCCGTGATCGTCACCGGGTTCATGTTGTCGAGGTGGAGCGTCCGCAGGTCGGGTGCGACCTCGCGGATCCCGCCGTACAGCTCGCGGAGCGCGTCCGGGTTCGGCGCCTCGCCGTCCCCGCCGAACGCGAGGATGTCGGCCTGTCGCCCGAGCCGGAAGTGCCTGACCCCCCGGTCTGAGAGCGCGTCGACCTCCTCGACGACCGAGCGCGCCTCGCGGAACGCCGGGCTCCCGTACAGCGGCTCCGTGCAGAACGAACACCGGTAGGCGCAGCCGCGGGAGGTCTCCATCTCGCAGATGAGGTAGTCCGGGTGATTGGGGTGCTGCTCGACGACGAACGCCCCCTTCTCGGCCCACCGGTCGATCTCGGCGTTGTCGCGCATCCGGTTGCCGAACCCCTCCAACCCCTCGCGCACGAGGTCGTACGCGGCCGCCTCCACGTCCCCCATGGCGACGAAGTCGTAGTCGAGGTCGTCGCGCTCGGTCTCCGTCGCGCCCGCGTTCTCCTCGCCGACGCCGAACCGCACCGGGCCGCCGAGCAGGGTGACGCCGTCGGCGGTCCAGCCCAGCTCCCGGACCTCGTCCGGCTCCGCGGGGGTCCCGCCGACGTACTTGCCGGGGACCGTCATCCCGCCGACGTACACCATGAGGTCGGCGTCGGCGACGTCGGCGCGCTTGCCCCGGTCCTCGCGCAGCTCGTCGATGGTGTGGTACGTGATCTGCGCCTCGGGGACGCCCGCGTCGACGAGCGCGCCGGCCGTGTACCGCGGGTACGTCGAGATGTACGGAGGGACGCCGAAGTGCGCCGGCTCGTCGACGTAGCCGTCGACGACGGTGACGGAGAGGTCGTTCGGGTCGGGCGGGAGCGAGCCCCGGTCCGACGCGGGCGAGTCTGTCATGTTGCCCACCCGTAGTCGGCCGAGACGGGAAAAGCGTGCGGAAGCGGGGGGCGGGCCGATCGCTTATGTCGGACCGTTCGGTAGCGGGATACATGCCCTCCGAGACGCCCGCTCCCCGGCAGCGGATCGTGCGGTACGTCGCACTCTGCGGAGTGTGCGCCTTCGCCGCGACGCAGTTCTACGGCGCCGACCCGCACCCCTGGGGAGTCGCGACCGCGTGGGCGGTCGTCACCGCCGTCGTCCTCGGCCCGCTCGCGTGGGCGACGCGGGACAGGCTGCCGCGAGAGCGGATCGAGACGTTGACGCACGTCGCGTTCGGTGCGCTGGTTCTCGTTGCGTCGGTCTGGCTCGGCGTCGCGCTCGCGTTCGCGCCGCGCCTCTTTCCGTACGGTCCGGGCTTCTTCGCGGGCGTCGCGCTCGGGACGCTCATCGTGTTCCTCGCCGAGCGCACGGTCGTTCCGGAACGGCTCCGCGGAGCCGGGACCTGATCGGCCCCGACGACCCGACGGGTGCACTCGGACCCGACCGCCGCCACGTCGTTTAAGCCCTCGCCGACACAACAGTGTCGTATATGCCATCGACGATGGAGATCAAATGCGTCAGCGACGACTGCGAGCTCGACATGTTCGAGAACCACTACACGTACGACGTCCCCGACGACCACGCCGTCGGGGACCTGTCGTGCCCGTACTGCGGCGGGAGCGACCTCGTCGAGATCGAGGTGTAATCCGTGAGCGGATTCGTCGAGGCGGGGCGGTCCGCCGTCCGCCGCGTCCTCGAGAGCGTCGGCCGCGGGTGGAGCAGGATGCAGGAGCGCCGACCGCTCTCGTACGACCTCCTCGAGAGCGACGACGCCTACCTCGTCGTCTTCGACGCCCCCGGCGCCCGCGGTGAGGACCTGAACGTGACGTTCCTCGACCACACCGTCGAGGTGAAGATCGACAGGTTCCGCGACTTCTACGAGGGTCACGAGATGCTGTTCCCGGGCCGCGGCGCCTCCCTCTCCGGGAGCGCCGATCTCCCCCGCGACGCGAACGTGACGCCCCAGGGGGCGAACGCGACACTGACGCGGAACGGGACGCTCCAGGTCGAGATCCCGAAGGACGAGGACGCGCAGGACGTCGAGGTCGTCGAAGAGGACGACGAGGACTAAACCGGCCCGCTCGCGCTTTCACCCTTCGAGCCGTCCCTCGATCGACATCCCCTCGACGATCTCGACCGTCTCGTCTCCGTCGAACCGGTCGGGAGCGAAGGCGTCGATCCACGGCGACGCCGAGGCCTCTGACTCGTCCCCACCGAGCGACGCCAGCACGCCCTCGGCGACGAGCTCCCCCGTCGCCGGCGCGCGCATGAACCCGTGTCCCTGCCAGCCGGCGGCGACGAACAGGCGGTCGGCGCCGTCGACGCGGCCGCGCCGTTCGTCACCGACCGGCCCGACCGGCCCGACGAGCGGGTCGCCGTCCGGCGTCGCCGTGCAGAGCCCCGCCCACGCCCGCTCCACGTCCGGTCCCTCCCCGCCCACGGCGTCGACGCGCTCGCGGAGCGTCTCGGAGACGGACTCCACGAACCAGTCGTCGCCCGCGCGGTCGTACTCCTCCGGGTCGGCCGCGACCGGCTCCGTCCCGTCGCCGGCGAGCAGGCCGGTCGGGTGTGGCCGGAGGTAGACGCCCGCGGTCGCGTCGTAGACCATCGGGCCGTCGTAGGCGATCCGGCTCGTCAGCGCCTGCACGCGGTAGGGGACGACCGGAACCGCGATCCCGGCGCCGGCGAGGATGTCGGCGGTGTGCGCGCCGGCGGCGACGACGACCGCGTCGAACTCGCGAGTCTCGGGGGCGCTCCCGCCCTCCGCGTCGACCCGGAGGGCGGTGACGTCGCCGTCGGTCAGCGAGACGGCCGTCCCGGTCTCGACCGCGACCCCCTCGTCGTGCGCCCGCCGACCCATCGCGGCGACGTAGCTCGCGGGGTCACACCAGCCCGCGCCCTCGGCGACCGCGGCGACCGCGAGGTCGTCGACCGAGATCGGAAATCTGTCGGCGAGATCCGACGGGTCGACCACGGAGACGTCGCGGCCGTGCGCGCGCATCCGGTCGACCATCGACGGCACGGCGTCGGCGTCCGGGTCGCCCTCGCGGACGGCGATGACGTACGGGCACGGCGTGAACGTGAAGCCGGGCAGCGACCGGCCGAACGATCGGAACCGCTCCATCGCGCGCGCCGCGAGCGCGGCGTCGACGTCCTCGGCGTACGCGTCGTACAGCACCCCGGCGGCGCGACCGGAGCTCTCCGCGGCGAGGTCGCCGCGCTCGTAGAGCGTCACGTCGGCGCCGCGGGACGCGAGGTCGACGGCCGCGGTGACGCCGACGGCGCCGCCGCCGACGACCGCGATCGAGGGCGAATCGGTCTCCGACCGCGAGTCTCGCTCCGGCGCCGACGTGGATCGTGTCATGCGGTCGCTGTTCGCTTCGAGGAAATAAAAGCGCCGCCCGCGGAGGACGGCGGAAATCGCTCACGCGGCGACAGTGCGGGGGTCGAGCTGGACGACGAACTCGGAGTCGTTCGTGACGACGCCCGCGACCGGCGTGTCGTCCATCACGGGCGTGCGATCGACGTCGTCGTCCGAGGCGGTGATGACCCGCCGAACGTCCTCGACGAGCCAGCCGACGGTGCCCTCGGTGTCGGTCAGTTCGTCGCCGTCGAGAACGACGATGTGCGTGTGGTCGCGCTCGCCGTCGACGTTCAACACGATACCCGGGTCGACGACGGTCGTCGTCCGGCCGCGGAGATCCGTGACGCCGACGACGCGGTCGGGGGCGTTCGGGATCGGCCGGATCTCGGTCGTCGTGACGATCTCGTCGACGTACGCGATGTCGAGGCAGTACCGCTCGTCTCCCAACCGGAACTCGAGGAGCTCTCCCAACGGTTCGACCATCGTCTCACTCCTCCTCGATGAGTCCCTGGAACCCATCGCTGACCTCGGAGACCATCGACGACTGCTCTTCGACCGCGGCGCTGATGTTGTCCGTCTCGTCGCTTATCTCCTCGGCGTTGGACGCGGTCTGATCGATCATCGAGGCGATCTCCTCGGTGCTCGCGGCCTGTTCGTCGGTCGCGTGCGCGACCTCCTCGACGCCGACGTTGAGCTCGCCGACCGAATCGCCGATCTCCTCGAACATCGTCAGCGTCGACTGGACCTCCTCGATCCCGCTTTCGACCGCTTTCTCGTTGTCTTCGAGCCCCTCGACGGCCCGCTTGGTGTTGTGTTGGATCCCGTCGACGAGCTCTTCGATGTCGTTCGCGCGCCGCTGAGACTTCTCGGCCAGCGATTTGATCTCCTCGGCGACGACCGCGAACCCCGCCCCCGCCTCGCCGGCGCGAGCGGCCTCGATCGACGCGTTGAGCGCGAGGAGATTCGTCTGGTCGGCGATGTCGTTGATCACTGCGACCATGTCGTCGATCTCCTCGACGCTGTCGTCGATCCGATGCACTCGCTCGCTCACCTCGGTGGACGAGTCGTCGATCCGCGCCATCGCCGTCCGCGTGTCGCGCGCGGCCGAGCGCCCTTCGGAGGCGAGCTCGTTCACCTGCTCGCCCTCGCTCGCGACCTCCTCGGCCGACGACGCGATCTGCTCGACGGCCGCGCTCATGTCCGAGACCTCGTTTCTGACCTCGCTCATTCCCTCGGCCTGTTCGCGGGACAAGGCGGCGATCTCCTCGGTTCTGACGGCGATGTCCTCCGACGCGCTCTGTAGCTCCGAAAGCGCGTGCGCCGCGTTTTCGACGTCGTCGTCCTCGTGGTTCCGTGCCAGCTCCGCGGGTTGATCGTCGGTCTCCGTGGTCGCCATCACCACGATCCACCACATGTTGGTATTTATGTATGTCTCCCCGTCTAACATGTGTGATAATCGGCGCTTGACGCTCGAACTCAGTTATCAGAACGAAGAACGCACCTTGATGACTGCGGCTCACCGGTCGCAGTCACGGAGAGACCTCCAACCGCCCGAAACGCGCTCGCGACGGCGACGTCCCCGCCTCATCGATCGCGGTTCGCCGTCCCGAATTCGGCCGAGAGGAGCGCGCCCGTTCCGCGACGGAGACGCTGTGAGACCGCCGAGTCTGAGACGGCGAGCTCCTCGCTCAGCTCTTTGAGCGAGGTCTCCCGGGGAACGCGGAAGTACCCGCAATCGAGCGCGGTCCGGAGCGTCGTCTCCTGCTGGGGGGTGAGCGCGGCTTCGACGCGCTCGGACCCGGACGTGGGTTCGAACACCCGACCGACGCGGAGGACGTCCCGCTCTTCCCCACCGCGCTGCGCGAGTTCGCGGATGGAATCGCGAGCGGGAGCCCGAACGCGAAACAGCCACGCCTCGGCCGTACCGACCGCCTCGACGATCTCGACGTCCGACCTCGCGAGGTGCTCCATCGGCGATTCGGGACGAAGCGGGACCGCGATCGTGACGAGCCGCGAGCTCGCGACGTGATCGACGACCCGAACTGACGTCACGGACGCGCTGTTGCGAAGCGATTCGACGGCCGAACCGGACCCCTCGTCACCGACGAACGCGTACAAGACGACCGAACTGTCAGAACAGAGCACGAACGGGACGCGATACACGGAGTCGGTATCGGGCGCGACGAGTTCGCCGAGCGCTGAATCGCCCGGAGCGATCTCGACGTTGGCGAAGACGGTCATCGTCGGTTTGGCTGTGGGTAAAACCGCGGTAACGCGGTAGGCTGTGTCAGAAGAACACAGAACGTGATCGCGTATAAACCTATGTGATGAACGGCGTCGACGTTCCCGTCACTATCGAGTGTCGGCCGGTGACCCGCCGTCCCCCGCCCACGTTATTGGGCTCGAGCCCGTCTGATCGGTATGAACCAACTCGTCGACGGGGAGTGGCGAACGGACGCGTACGAGTCGACCGACGAGGACGGATCGTTCCAGCGCGGAGAGACGACGTTCCGGAACTGGATCGCCGGCAGCGACGTGCCGGACCACGTCGACGCCGAGCCCGACGAGCGGTTCCAACCCGAGACGGGGCGGTACCACCTGTACGTCTCCTGCGCCTGCCCGTGGGCGCATCGCACCCTGATCGCGCGGGCGCTGCTCGGCCTGGAGGACGCCATCGGCGTCTCCGTCGTCGACCCGTATCGCGCCGAGGACGGCTGGCAGTTCACCCCCGAGAAGGCGGGGTGTACGCCCGACAAGCTCCACGACAGCGACTACCTCCGCGAGCTGTACGTCGCGGCCGACCCCGACGCCACCTGCCGGGTGACCGTCCCCGTGCTGTGGGACACCGAAGAGGAGACGATCGTCAACAACGAGTCGCGAGAAGTCCTCCGCACCCTCTCGACCGCGTTCGCGGACCTGGGCAACGGCGCGTCGCTGTTGCCCGGCCCCGACGACCCCGCGACCGTCGCGGACGTCGACGAGGTCATCACCGAGATCTACGAGCCGGTCAACAACGGCGTCTACCGCGCCGGCTTCGCGACGTCGCAGGCGTCGTACGACGAGGCGGTCGACGAGCTGTTCGACGCGCTCGACCGCTGGAACGCCCACCTCGCGGATCGACGCTATCTCGTCGGCGACTCGCTCACCGAGGCCGACGTCTGCATGTTCACCACGCTGGTCCGGTTCGACCAGGTGTACCACACCCACTTCATGTGCAACGAGCAGTTCATTCACCAGTACGAGCACCTCTGGCCGTACGTCCGCGACCTCTACCAAACGGACGGCGTCGCCGAGACGGTGAACATGGACCACATCAAGGAGCACTACTACACGACTCACCCTGACGTGACGCCCTCCGGGATCGTCGCGCGCGGCCCCGACCTCGACTGGGACGCCCCTCACGACCGCGACCGGCTCGCCGGATCGCCGCCGACGCCGCTCGCCGACGACTGAGCGGCGCAGACCGCCCGCCTCCTCGACCGGCGAGGCCGAGGCGTCGGCGGCCGTCAGGCCGCGCGAAGCACGACGGCGTCGGCGACCGCGAACTCGTCGCCGTCGGCGACCGCGTCGCCTGTGAGCAGGTCTGTGGGCTCGACCGGCTCGCCGAGCGACACCGACGCGGGGGCGTCGGCGAAGTTGAGGACGACGACGTACCGTCCGCGTTCGTCCTCACGCGCGTACGCGGTGACCGCGTCGCCGACCGCATCACCGCGGCCGTCGCCCTCACGGACCCCTCTGGGACCGTCGCCCTCGCCGTCCCCTCTGGGACCGTCGCCCTCGCCGTCCCCTCTGGGACCGTCGCCCTCGCCGTCCCCTCCCGCGACCTC
>NZ_JAXRUU010000043.1:0-28605 GCF_034497445.1 Halorubrum sp. AD140 | reverse complement strand
CGTCTTGCGCACGTAGTGTTTGTACACGTCGTCGCCTTCCTCCTGTTCGACGAGCTCGACGCCCTCAGTGCCGGCCGCCCAGCCGTCGATGTCGCTCATGCTGCCGGAGTCCGTCGCCAGTACTTCGAGGATCTCGCCGGCGGCGAGGTCGTCGATTGCGCCTTTCGTCTTCACCACAGGCATGGGACACGATGCACCCTTCACGTCGAGCGTCTCCGCGATGTCGTATTCTGCACTCATTGGTTATCTGCTCCATTAGTCTGTATTGGAGCTATCGCACAATACCCCCTGCCCGACTAAAAGATTGTCGATTCTTGTGCTTACTCTAAATAACTCTCTATCCTGATTGTGGCTTAGAGGGGGTAAAACGGCTAAAAACAGGGCTCTAGCAGATATGCACTGACTATTCTCTTCAGTAGTATTGTTCAGTTGGGGAAATACTATGAAAATGCTTTTGTACATTCGGCCGGTAGAAGCGACTGCACAACATGAACGCTGATGACTTCCCGACTCCCGATGTCGAAGTCGCGTCGGTCGAGCCGGAAACGCTGAAGGACCGCATCGACGCCGGCGAGGACATTACCCTCCTCGACGCGCGCATGCAATCCGATTACGAGGAGTGGCGCATCGACGGCGACAACGTCACGTCGATCAACATCCCGTACTTCGAGTTCCTTGAGGACGACATCGATGAGGACGTCCTCGATCAGATTCCCGACGACCGCGAGGTGACCGTCCTCTGCGCGAAGGGTGGCGCCAGCGAGTTCGCCGCGGGCACGCTCGCGGAACGCGGCTACGACGTTGACCACCTCGAGGACGGCATGAACGGCTGGGCGAGCATCTACGAGACCGTCGAAGTCACCGACTACGACGGCGCGGGTACGCTCCTCCAGTACCAGCGGCCGTCCTCGGGCTGTCTCGGCTACCTCCTCTACGACGACGGCGAAGCCGCGATCATCGACCCGCTGCGGGCGTTCACCGACCGCTACCTCGCGGACGCCGACGATCTCGGTGTCGACCTGCAGTACGCCCTGGATACCCACATCCACGCCGATCACGTCTCGGGCGTTCGCGACCTCGACGCGGAAGGCGTCCAGGGCGTCGTCCCCGAGGCCGCTGTCGACCGCGGCGTCACGTACGCGGACGAACTGACCACGGCCGCGGACGGCGACACCTTCCAGGTCGGCGACGCCACCATCGAGGCCGTCTACACACCTGGCCACACGACCGGAATGACCTCCTACCTCGTCGACGACAGCCTGCTCGCGACCGGCGACGGACTGTTCATCGAGAGCGTCGCCCGCCCCGACCTCGAAGGGGGCGACGACGGGGCGCCCGACGCCGCGCGTATGCTCTACGAGTCCCTCCAGGAGCGCATCCTCACGCTGCCCGACGATACACTCGTCGGTGGCGCGCACTTCAGCGACGCCGCTGAGCCCGCTGCGGACGGTACCTACACCGCCCCGATTGGCGAGCTCGTCGAGGAGATGGACGCGCTCACGATGGCCGAGGACGACTTCGTCGACCTGATCCTCTCGGACATGCCGCCGCGGCCGGCTAACTACGAGGACATCATCGCGACGAACCTCGGTCAGAACGTCGTCGACGACGACGAAGCATTCACTCTGGAGCTTGGGCCGAACAACTGTGCCGCCAGCCAGGACTCGCTTGCGGGTGACTAACGACGCCGATGGTCACTGACCCAGTACTGGTCCAAGCGGCTGCCGAGCTGTTTCCTAACGGGATCAGCCGGTACGCCGTCGGCGGACTGCTCGTCGGCCTCGGGACCGTCCTGATCTATATCGGGACTGGTATCCCTGCCGGAGCGAGCACGTTCCTGGAGTCGACGCTGTCGTACGTCTCCGACCAGTCCCGCTTCCAGCAGTACGTCGGCTCGCGGGACTGGCGGCTCGTATTCACGGCAGGTATCATCCTCGGCGGGCTGGCGTTCGCGGCGACGTTCCAGTCCGCCCTCGTCACGAGCTCGCTGTACGAACCCGGGACCACCGGGCAGCTGTACGAGGTCGCCGGTGTGACGCTCTGGACGACCGATGTCCAGCCGTGGCGGCTGTTCGTCGGCGGCATCCTCGTCGGCATCGGCACCCGGATCGGCAAGGGCTGCACGTCCGGCCACGGCGTCTGTGGCGTCGGCTCGGCGTCGAAGACGTCGCTCGTCGGCGTACTGACGTTCCTGACCGTGGCGATTGGGACCGCACAGGTCGTCGCCGCGCTGGGGGTGAGCCCATGAGCGACCGACATCCGCTGTTCAAGCCGCTGATCTTCGTCGGCGGCATCGTCTTCGGATTCGGGCTCGGGTTCAGCCACATGGCGCGCCCGGAGGTGGTACTGAACTTCCTCCAGTTCGACGACCTCGGCCTGCCGTTCGTGATGTTCGGCGCCGCAATCGTCTCTGGGATTGCGTTCGCCCTGCTGCCCCGGATTCGAGACACTGCACCCCTCACGGGCGACCCCTACGAACGCCGCTTGAAACCCTTCGACCGGAATGTCCTCGTCGGCGGCGCCGTCTTCGGCGTCGGCTGGGGACTCTCCGGCATCTGCCCGGGTGCCGCGTACGCCAGTCTCGGTGTCGGCAATATCACCATCCTGTGGGCACTCGCCGGGATGTTCCTGGGCGCGTACGCCCAGGGCTACTGGCGGAGCCAGCATCAGGCGCGTGACGCCACTGCGACGGGCGCAGACTAACCCACTCTATGGACCCCGCTCTTATCGCCCTCTTCGTCGGTGCAGCACTCGCCAGCCTGTTTATGGCATGGGTCATCGGTGCCGGATCGAGCGGTGCCACTCCGTTTGCACCCGCCGTCGGCGCCAACGCGATCGGGACGATGCGAGCCGCCCTCTTGGTCGGCATCTTCGGGTTCGTCGGTGCCGTTACACAGGGTGGGAACGTCTCGGAAGCCGTTGGGAGCGGTCTGGTCGGCGGGATGAGTATGTCCGTCGCCGGCGTCATCCTCGTGCTCGTGTTGGGCGCGGGGCTAATGGCGGTCGGCATCGTGACGGGGTATCCGATCGCGACCGCGTTCACGGTGACCGGCGCCGTCATCGGCGTCGGCCTCGCTCTCGGCGGGACGCCGGTCTGGTCGAAGTACCAGCAGATCGCCGCCGTCTGGGTACTGACACCGTTGGTCGGCGGTAGCATCGCGTACGCCAGCGCGAGCGCCCTCCCTCGGCCTGGCGTCCCTGAACGGTACAGTATCCCTGTCCTCGTCGGCCTCGTCACGGCCGTTCTCGTGAACGTCGAGTTCAGTTTCCTCGGTGGGACGAACTCGGCGGGGACCGTCAGAGAAGCTGGACAGCAAGTCCTGGCTATCGACGGGCTTGTCTCGGCTGTGCTCGTCACTGTTGGTGCGGCTGCGCTTGTCGCTGCCATCGTCTGGTGGGACGTAGGCCGCGACCAACGCGGGGGTCTCCAGCGCGTGCTGCTGGCACTTGGTTCGCTCGTCGCCTTCTCCGCGGGCGGCAGCCAGGTTGGACTCGCTGTCGGGCCGCTGCTGCCGCTGTTCGACGAGGTCAGAATGGTTTCGACGTTCGCCGTGCTCGTCGGCGGAGGGTTGGGAATGCTCGTCGGTTCCTGGACAGGAGCCCCAAGGATGATCAAGTCGCTCGCCCAGGACTACTCGTCGCTCGGGCCGCGGCGCGCCATTTCGGCACTCGTTCCGTCGTTCCTCATCGCACAGCTTGCTGTCCTACTCGGCGTCCCCGTCTCGTTCAACGAGATCGTCGTGAGCGCCATTATTGGAAGCGGGGCGGCGGTCGGTGGTCGGAACGCCGTCGACGCACGGAAAATCAGCGTTACACTCGGCGCGTGGGCAGGCTCGTTCGTTCTCTCGTTCGTGCTTGCGTACGCTGCCGGTGCCGTCTTACTGTAACCCGATTCTGAACTCGATACTTTTGAACCCATGACAACGACAACTGACCTGACACAGGGTATCCGCGAACACCTCGGGCAGTTCTCGCTGCACGTCCTGCTCGTCTTCGCGACCGGACTGACCATCGGTTCCGAACGAACCGTTGTCCCCGTTCTGGGGGAGGACGTCCTCGGTGTCGAATCGTTCCTCGTGATCGGCTCGTTCGTCGTCTCGTTCGGCGTCGTGAAGTCGATTCTCAACCTCTACGCCGGCAAGTGGGGCGAGGAGTACGGCCGTAAGCCCGTGCTCATCGCCGGCTGGGCAACAGCGCTTCCGCTGCCGTTGGTTCTCATCTTCGCCCCGACTTGGGGCTGGATCACGGTGGGGAACATTCTGCTGGGGGTCAACCAGGCGTTGACCTGGAGCATGGCGATCAACGCGAAAATCGACCTTGCGGGCCCCGATCAGCGCGGTCTTGCGGTCGGCATCGACGAGGCGTTCGGCTACACTGGCGTCGCCGTCGGCGCATGGGTCACGGGCGTCATCGCCGGTCAGTGGAGTCTACGGCCCGAGCCGTTCTACTTCCTCGGCGTCGTGGTCGTGCTGGCGTTCCTCATCTCGATCTTCCTGATCAAGGAAACCGTTCAGTACGCGCAGGCTGAGGGCGACGACGACCATCACGACGCGAACCTCCCGTTCAATGAGGTGTTGAAGCGCGCGACGTACGGCGACCGGACGCTGTTCGCGGCAGCGCAGGCCGGCCACATCGAGAACTTCGTCGACACGCTGTTCTGGATTGCCGTGCCGCTATACCTCACGAGCCAAGGGCTCGGTATCGCGGCGGTCGGGGTTGTCGTCGGCGTTCACAGCGCGATGTACTTCCTCCAGATCGCGACCGGCGGGCTCGCGGACCGCATCGGCCGCCGTCCCCCCGTCATCGCGGGAATGTTCCTCGCGGGCGCGGGCGTCCTCGGGATGGTGCTCGTCGATAGCTACATCCCGTGGGCCGTGCTGGCTGGCGTCTCCGGGCTGGGGATGGCGCTGCTGTACCCGAACCTGATGACGGTCCCCAGCGACGCCGCCCACCCGACGTGGCGTTCGGCGGGGATGGGCGTCTACCGGATGTGGCGCGACTCCGGCTACGCTGTCGGCGCGGTCCTGATTGGACTCTCGATGGAGTTCGTTAATGCAGCGGCCGCGTTCTACGTGACCGCCGGTTTGATGTTCGTCTCGGGTGCCGTGGTGTACCTCTGGATGGAGGAGACCCACCCCGAGTTCGGAACCCACGAGCCGCCGGCGCCCGCGGCGTCCGAGGCCGGAGCGGGAGTCACGGACGACTGACGAGTTCGGGGACGGTTCGTTTCGTGGCCACTCCAGCCGGTCTGTGTGGTTGTTTTCGGAATGACGACACTCGCCTCTACGGTGCGTAGTGGTGGCACTCGTCGAACGTTCTCAGACTGTCCGGGACGGCGGGACCAGGAATACGTTTCCTGTCGCCTGTGCGACGATCTCCTCGGAGACGCTACCCAACAGGAGCCGACGAATGCGACTTCGCCCTTTCGACCCGACAAGGATCGCCGACGGCGTAACTTCTGCTTCGACGGCGAGTATTTCGTCGGCGGGGTCGCCGTGTCGAACCTCGAGTTGTGTATCGATACCCCAGTTTTCTAACGTCCTCGCCTGCTCGGTCAGCTGCTCCTGTGGGCTGACAGCGGTGTCGACGTCCTCGTCTTTCGGCGACCGGACGTGAACGAGCGTCGCTTCCTCAGTCGCGTGATGGAGGTATGAGAAGGCGTCGAACGCTCGGTCGGCGTTCTCAGAGAAGTCCGTCGCGAAGAGGACACGCTGAAAGAGACGTTCCCGGACAACCTCGGGGTCGTCGGTCGCCCGCTCGACGCGGTTGACCAACAACGGAACGACAGTCGTTCGGGCGAGGTTGCGGGCGGTCGAGCCGATGATCCGGTTCTCTAATGGGCTCTGCCCCCGTGAGCTAATGACCGATAAATCGGCATGAACGGTTTCAGCGATGCCGTTGATTCGTCGATACGGGGTTCCACGGACGACGTGGGTCTCGACGTCGAAGCCGGCGTCCTCGATTACCGTTCGATACTGGTCTAGTCCCTGTCGGCGTCGCTCCTCGAAATTCACGCCGGGCATCCCGGAGTGGACGTTTGCCGGAACGACTGTCACGAGATGAATCCCGTCGACGCCGATACGTCCCAGACACTGGAGACAGGTATCGTTCTCGATTGCAGCCTCACTGGCAGCCGAAAGGTCGGTCGCGCAGATGGCTCTCATATCGACACCTCCGCTGAGCACAGACAACACAGTTTTGGGGAAGCTGGAAGGGCCGTCTATGCTCGAACTCCGGTCAGTTGTGGAGGTGACGGAGAGACATATGTTCTTTCTAAGTTATCGGCACACCACCCGAGGTTACTGGAATATAATATTGTATAGTAATCCCAAAACTGTTATAGGCACGAAGCAGATAGAGGGAATTGAGTAGAAATGTGCCAACAGCGAATTACCGAATCCGACAGTGAGAGGGAGAACCGATGGCGGGACTAGAGATCCCTACGTGGGACCCAGAGACAGCCTTGCTAATCGGCACGATTCTACTGGAAGCGATCGTGCTCTACGTGGGATACGGGGGTCTCGAACGGCTCTTCGGTCCCTATTTGATGAAACTCCTGGTTGGAGGTGAAGCGAGTGCTCAGTAGTGTACTCGACGGGCTCGGAATCTTTGGGACGAGTCCCGAGATGTTAGCGGTGTTCGTCGGGTTTGGCCTCGTCGTCGGCGTTCTGTTCGGATTCTTCGGGATGGGCGGGTCGTTCCTCGTCACCCCGGCCTTGCTGATGCTGGATTATCCGGCGCCTGTCGCAGTCGGCAGTGGGATGGCGTTCGTCTTCGGGACGGCCGTCATCGCGACCCTGAAACACCACGACCTCGGGCAGGTCGACTACAAGCTCGGCGTCATCATGATCACCGGGACGACCATCGGTATCGAGGTCGGGCGCGCCAGCGTCTACTACCTCGAGTCACTGGGGCTTGCTGGTGGTATCATCAGCGTCGCCTACGTCGTTCTACTCGGCGGCGTCGGCGCAATGGTCACCCGTGACGCCCTGAAGGGTGACGGCGGTGGCGGCATCGATCATGACGCGACCGACCAAGACCTCAGCGAGTACGAGATTCCCGAAATCGCGAAGACGATTCAGCAGACCGTTCGGATTCCGCCGATGGTGACCCTTCGCGGCGACGTCCGTGTCTCCGCGTGGGTCATTACGGCCGTCGCCTTCGCGACCGGCCTCCTGTCGGGCTTCCTCGGCGTCGGTGGCGGGTTTATCCGAATGCCGGCGATGATTTACGCGATTGGTGTCCCGGTGCCCGTCGCCGTCGGTACTGACCTCTTCGAGATCGTCTTCTCCGGTGGCCTCGGGAGTTACCTCTACGGACAGGGAGGCGGCGTGAACCTCGGTATTGTCGCCCCGCTGCTGTTCGGGAGCGCACTCGGGGCGCGGATCGGGTCTGCTGCGACCGCCGTTGTCGACGCTGACGGCATCAAGATCTACTTCGGCGGAATGCTGTTGATCGGTGCCGTCGCAGTGGGTATCGGCGAGGTCGGTTCTTACCTCGGTAACCCGACGATCGAACTGCTCGGGCTGGTGCTCGTCATCGGTGCGGCAGTCGTCGTCGCCTTCGCGATCCTCTACACGACGATTGGTTCGCTCCGTAAAACGCGTCGCCAGGCGACTACAGCTGCAGATTAATCTGTTTTTGCGCTAATCCAGTACACCGTCGAGGTGATCTGTCTGTCGACGCTGTGAGTGTTTCAGGATACTGCTGGGTTGCTCGCGCGGTGTTGCTGTCCCACCCGCCTTAGTCCATAACGGAATTGTGTAATCCGTACAAAAGTCTTTTAACGGCCCAGTACCTACGTATCGACGATAACAATGCCAGATTCGATGTCTGAACAGCTCCGTCGGGACATGGAGTGCGAGGGGCTCCTGGAGTGTTTCCACGGCCTCAAAGAGCTCGATAAGGAGTGCTTCCAGGCGCTCGTCGAGTCCGAAGAACCGCTGACAGTAGACGAGGTTGCCGATGCAGTTGATCGCGAACGTTCGACCGCCTACCGTGCCGTTCAGCGACTGCTGCAGACCGGGTTCATCGAGAAAGACCAGATCAACTACGACCAGGGCGGCTACTACCACGTCTACTCGCCGACGGACCCCTCCAAGATCGCCGACGACATGCAGCGCCTCCTCAACGACTGGTACGCGAAGATGGGTCAGCTCATCCAGGAGTTCGAGACCAAGTACGAACAGTCCGAGACTGCGGCCCCGGCTGCCGAAAGCTAACTCGATCGCTTCTCTATCTCGGGTAGTAAAAACCCTGTTTGGTTCCTCGACCACGAACGATCTGCCTCACGTCGACAGGTAGTCTAAGCTCGGCGATACCGTTGTAGAACATGATGTCTTCGACGAAGTCGTTCGATGTAACGCGAGGGAGCCCGTAGAGGTTGTCGTTTGGGCAACTAATATTGAAGTGTGTGGTAGCTCACTCAGTTTCGATCGGGGTGCCCACTGTGTTTCCCCACTCAACCCACGATCCATAGTAATGAGTAACGTCGCGTTTTCCAAGGAGTTCATGAAGTGCGAACCATGTCATTGCCGAACGTTCTCCGATCCGGCAGTAAACCACCACTTGCTCGTCAAGCAACTGGCTGAATAGTTCCTGGAGCGCCGCGTTCGACTTGAATCGGCCGTCCGCATTGACAACCTGACTCCACGGCACGTTCTCGGCTCCTGGGATGTGCCCGCCCCGCTGGACACCTTCGTTCCACCCCGGTGGAGACAGGACATCGCCTCGGTATTCCGGTGGTGCGCGAACGTCAACAATCGTCGTGTTTCCCCCGGTAACCGCCGCTTCAACATCCGGACGGTCGACACGGATAGACGTGTCTGGCGCCGGTACAGCGTACGAGACGGCCGGATACTCTGACGTTCGATCAGCTACTGGCTTCCCCGCAGTGATCCAGTACCTCCATCCTCCGTCGAGAAGTCTGACATCGTTGTGTCCGTAGTAGGTGAACAGCCAATAGGCGTACGCCGCGAACCAGTTATACAGATCGCCGTAGAGGACGACGGTGGTGTCCTCTTCGATACCGTACTGACCCACAAGCTGGGCAAATGCCTCAGGCGAGGCGACGTCAAAGCGCTCCGGGTCTTGTAACTCCGCGTTCCAATCCAGACTCACTGCGCCGGGGATATGTCCTGTATTGTGTCGAGAGGTGTCGACATTGACCTCGACGAGCCGATACTCGGGTTCATCTTCGGCGAACTCGTCGAGGTGGTCTTGGATCCACTCGGCCGAGACCAGTGCCGCATCACGATCGGTGGTCATTCGTCCGTCACCTCGTTCGGCGTCTGCGGCATTCCGTCGAACGTGTCATCTGATCCGCTCGCGGAGAACGCCTTCGCCAGCCGCGACTCGGCACGCCGAAGTCGGTAAGAAAGCGTCGACCGCGGACAGTCCATCATTGCGGCGAGGTCGTCCAGCGTCACTTGCCGCGGGGTCTCGTAGTAGCCCTGATCCACGGCGAGTTCGAGTACTGCTCGCTGTTCGGTCGGAATGTCCAGCTGTGGCACGAGCTCAGTCGGCCACCCGGATGCCTCTCCGATGTGATCGAAATTAAAGAGAATGTCCGGTCGGAGTGCGGCTTGGAGCGCATCGTAGAAGAGTCCAGCTCGTTCATCAGTCTCCATCAATACTCGCCACGTTTCCGTGTCGCCGTCGCGGTCGAACTCGAAGAGTACGTTCGAGTCGATGTGTTCGGCCGCGAGAGTATACACCGTTTCACACGAATCGATCCGTTTGATTCGAATATAACAGTCGAGACTCTCTTCCGTTCGACCGAATCGCTCCGCAACCACATCGGTGTCACACCCCATCTCGGTCAATTGATCAACAGCGGTTGGATCGGGGAGCAGTTGCTCCTCGATAGCGTCCATCGCCGCGGTCGGCCCCTGGAAGCTTTCGACACGCCAGAACGTCTGATCCCCGAGACAGCCTCCCATTCCAGTCGATCGAACCGGCTTCGACCCGTTTTCAGGAACCCAGTTGCTGTCCAAAGTTCGCCCTGTGTGCGTCAGGTCGAACACAAACTCCCGCATTGCTAGCTCAACTCCATTATGTCTCGTCGTCCGTACCCTGTGTATCTAATCTTGTCGTGCGCCAACTGAATCCTTAGTACGTTCAAGAAGCAAATGTGGTCATATGTGTTGTGACAAGACCGAAGACCGGTCTATCCGGCCCACAGACAGCTTCTGCGGCTCATTGAGGCAAACATGACTGAGAGCTCTCATGGACTTCCACCGACAACCTCGGTGAAGCGCTGGCTCGTCACGACGAATCACAAGGACATCGGCATCCTCTACACCATCACCGCGCTGTTCTTCTTGCTCTTTGGCGGCGTCCTCGCGCTGCTCATTCGGGTACAGCTGTGGGACCCAGCGAATCAGGTCATGTCCGGGCTCGCATACAACGAGGCCGTCACTGCTCACGGGATGATCATGGTGTTTTGGTTCCTCTCACCGTTCGCGTTCGGGTTCGCGAACTACTTCGTCCCGCTCCAGATCGGTGCAGACGATTTGGCGTTCCCACGGCTCAATGCTGTCTCATACTGGCTGTACCTCTTTTCTGGTGTGCTCCTCGGAATCAGCTTCTTCCAGGGCGGCACACTGACTGCCGGCTGGACCATGTATGCGCCGCTCAACATCCCGATGTACACGCCGAATATCGGGTCAACAGGAGCAATTCTCGCGCTGGCGATGTTCATCGTGGGGGTGACCGCATCGACAGTGAATTTCCTCACCTCAATCCACCACTCGCGCGCAGAGGGGATGGGAATCATGGATATGCCGCTTTTTACCTGGTCTATCCTCGCGACCGTGTGGATGATGCTGTTCGCGTTTGCAGCCCTCCTCGGAGCCCTCCTGATCCTCGGTTCTGACCGCGTCCTCGGGAGTGTCTACTTCTCGGCGACTGAAGGAGGGGCGCTGCTGTGGGGCCATCTCTGGTGGTTCTTCGGCCACCCGGAAGTGTACATCGTCTTTTTCCCGGCGCTCGGCGTGATGCTTGAGTTGTTCCAGACCTTCTCCGGGCGGCGGCTCGTCGGCCGGAAGTGGGTGATCATCGCCATCTGTCTGGTCGCCGTCCAGTCGTTCCTCGTGTGGATGCACCACATGTTCCTGACGACGATCAACCTGGAGATCAAGACGCTGATGATGGCGACGACCATCGGGATTTCTCTGCCCTTCGACCTCCTCGTGTTTTCGCTGATCTACACGCTGATCAAGGGGCGAATCCAATTCACGACGCCGTTCCTCTTCGCGTTCGGCGCGTTGCTACTGTTCATTCTCGGCGGGATCACCGGGGTGTTCCTTGGGGCTATCGTCTTAGACTACGAGTTCCGCGGCACCTACTGGGTGGTCGCGCACTTCCACTACGTCATGTTCGGGGGCGCGACAGCCCTCGTTGGTGGGATCTACTATTGGTTCCCGAAAGTAACCGGAAGAATGTATGACGAGTTCCTCGGCAAGCTTCACTTCGCTACGTTCTTCGTCGGGTTTAACGCCGTCTACTTCTCGATGTTCCTCGCCTGGGAAACCCCGCGGCGCGTGTTCGAGTACAACCCCGAGTTCCAGATCTACCACCAGTTCGGGACGATCGGCGCGTTCGTGCTCGGACTTTCGTTCTTCATCATGTTCTACAACCTCGGGAAATCGTACGTCTCCGGTGAGCCCGCTGGTGACAACCCGTGGGACTACTCGCGGACCGCAGAGTGGGCCATCTCTTCGCCGCCACCGCTAGAGAACTGGCCGAACCGGCCGTCGTACGCGTCCGGGAAACTGGAGTTCGTGAAAGACTATGTGCCGGACGGCGGTCCCGCGATGAAGACCGACGACAACGGTGATGTCGCCACTGACGGCGGTGACAGTCACTCGGCACACATCTCCGAGTACCCACATTGGGACAAACACCCGAGTCACGCGAGCATCTGGCCATTCACACTCTCGCTGATGCTCGGAGTCATGCTGCTCGGACTTTCCGGGTTCAGTGACAACGTCGTGTTTGAGCTCGGCGAGTCACTCGCAGCGACGAGCGTGACGATCGCTAATCCAGTATATCCGATATTCATCATCGTCGGATTGGTCGGTCTCGCCGCATCGGGCGTGAAGTGGGGGCTGGAGGACTTCTACGCCCCGCCCACGGAGTTCGCTGAGCGCTGGCCGTTTGAGGGCGTCGAGAAGGTGAAGCTCGGGATGTGGTTCTTCCTCGCGTCTGACGTGCTCGTCTTCGGAGCGTTGCTCTCGGCTGCAATATTCATCCGCTACAACGCGGGCTGGATGACCTGGTCGCCGCTGACTGAGTCACTACCCGGCCTCATTAACACGTTCGTGTTGATCACCTCGTCGTTCACAGTGATCCTGGCGCTGGTCGCGGCCCGCCGGAAGAGCCGGCAGGGCTTGCTCGCGTCGCTCGGCGCAACGATCCTGTTAGGGTTCACGTTCCTTGCGATCAAGATGTGGGAGTGGCACCACGAGATTTTCGACGTGGGCGTCACCATCGCATCCAACGCCCACGGGCCGCCGATCCAAGCGTCGATCTACTACGTGACGACAGGGCTTCACGGAATCCACGTGGTCGGTGGCCTCCTGATCGCTATCTTTCTGTTCATCAGAGCCTATCAAGGGCACTACCTCGAGGACGAGCGGCCGGTGGAGTACTTCGGACTCTATTGGCACTTCGTCGACATCGTCTGGGTGTTCATCTTCCCGCTGTTCTACCTCTTCTGAGGTACGATATTGGGCAGTAACGGGTGCGTTGTTGATCGGACTTGGTCTGTGGCTCCGACAAATCGAGTTCTGACACAGCCATCACGGAAACTCCCTCTTGTATGAGTTGGCCTTGTTGAAATCCTTTTCTTCAGATATATTAATCCCTGAAACAGCTGGTCGCTGAAGAGTGCGTATCTCCCAACTGATGATTGTGGAGATAGAAGTTCACTTCTTTTAGAAAGGTAGTAAATTATGTCATTGACAAGATTTAGGTGGGTGGAAATTTCAGGAAGTGATCATGGGTTCAGACCCAATAGTATTGTACCGGGAGTGTACACCTGTCGTCGATGCACACTATCGAGATGGGAGCGACCGAACACCTGTGGCGGCGATCGTGCGCGCACTGGCGGAAGTAGAAGGGCTCGATGCGACGACGCTTCCTCCGCTCTACGATATGATCGACGCTGACGCTCTCAACCAATTGTTCGAACGAAACAGAGACGAAAGCGATACAGCGGTTTTCCTCAGTTTCCAATACAACACGTGGAACATCTTTGTTCGCGACGACGGTCAGATCAGGATCTGTGACGCGACCAAACCGACCGATCCAGAACCCGTTTTCAGTTCGGTTGCTCCGTAAGCCAACTGTGTTGAGCGATCCGTGAGTCTCCTCTACTGAACGATCGGGGGTGTAAAACTATCAACTGCTGAGGATTTCAACAAAGCCGTCCCGTCAACACCCGTATCGAATCCCACGACCAGGATGACAAACTCTCTATACGCACGCCAGTACGTGCCGCGAGTGCCGGTTTATGCTGCATATGCCGGTAGAAGTGACGACCGCATTTCATCCGGTCGTGATTCACGATCTCTGGACCCATGGAATTTCACTGCTCGATATTCCCCTCTGGCAGTTTTTCGAGTTCATCACGTCTGGGGACATTACGACCACACAGGTCTCGGATGACCCGGTTGAACTATCCTGTACGATCTCTTTCGACAATGAACCCCCCGTTTTGCAATCGACGACACGTTAGCAGTGGCACCGATCGACCGCTCCTGATGCGTGACACTGCTTCCCGGAACCCAGTCTAACAGCGACCAGCGAGGACCCTCTCTCTTTAAGGAGAGTTCCGCAGATGCTTTCCTGGCAATAAGGGGAGAGAAGACCGGTGCCGTCAGTCGAGTCCAACGACCTCTGACCCGGGGGTCTCACTATTTGCGAGCCGGTCGCTCCCGTAAACGGCCACGAGAATGACGGCGAGTAGGACAAGCGGGACGGCGCCGGTCACTTCAGCGAGGAGATTCAATGCTGTATCAGGAACCCCACCGGGAGCCATAGCCTCCAGGTCAGCAGGATGGAAGACGCCCATCCCGTTGATGCCGGCATGGAACACGGCGACTGCGAGGACGCTGCCCGTGTTGTTGTACATCCACGTCCAGAGGATCGAGCCGGCGAGAATCGAGACGACCCAGATCAATTGCTGGGAGAGGCCCCATCCACCGTGAGTCGTGGCGGCGTTGAGGAACAGCGGGAGATGCCAGCCAGCCCAGGTAACGCCGACAATCATACTCGAGGTAAGCGCGCTGTACTTGTCTTGGAGGAGTGGGAGCATGAAGCCCCGCCAGCCCAGGTCTTCTTGGCCGCCGCCCCAGACGGTGCCCCAGGCCAGCACGAAGAGATAGATCCCGGGGAACGGTAACGAGTTCAGATTAGTGGGGCCGCCGAGCGCCACGAATAGGGCAACTCCCGCTCCAAGTATCACGAAAGGCAGTCCAAGTGCGATTCCCCACCATTTGGCTCCGATCCGCCAGATGAAGAACTGTCCGATCCACTTGCGGAGGTCACCACCGCTCGCCCAGATGACGACGCCGGCGCCGACGGGTGGGCCGAACGCACCGAATCCGATGAGAATCGACTGAGTCCACGACGCTTCGAGCCCCATGGCCGCGACGATCCCTTGGATCACCCACGTAAACGAGTAGGTGATCAGTAGGAAGGCGACGAGCCGGTGGCGGTCAATCCACGAGCGAACGCCGGACTGTCGCTGCTCGTTACTCATCCGCTCTCGCCCCCGATCTGCGGAAGGTAGTTCCGGTGACTGGTGTGTTCACACCCGAGTTCGGACACCGGCTGAGAAAAGTTTTATCGAAATTACATTTTGTCAGTCGAGAAACTCAAAGCTGTTTGAGCACCTGTGAGATCACTCCCGATAGCCAAGCAATCGGAGGCCGTTCAGCGAGACGAGTACCGTAGATCCTTCGTGACCGACCACGGCCAGGGGGAGCGGAATCCCTCGTAGAAGAATCGCGCCGACCATGAGTGCGATTGCCCCGAACGCGATGACGAGATTGAGAGTAAGCGTCCGCCGAGTCCTGCGTCCGAGCCCGAAGACGTAGGGGATCTTACTGAGGTCGTCACCCATCAGTACCACGTCGGCGGTTTCGAGTGCGACGTCGGTCCCGGCGCCACCCATCGCCACACCGAGGGTTGCGGTCGCCAGTGCCGGCGCATCGTTCACGCCGTCGCCGACCATCGCCACGTTCCCGTGCCGATCGACTAAGTCTTCGATGGTCGCCACCTTCTCTTCCGGGAGTAGTTCCGCTTGCACTTCGTCGATACCGACCTCGTCGGCGATCTGCCGCGCGACCCGCTCGTTATCCCCGGTCAGCATCACGATATGCTCTACGCCGAGCGAACGGAGGTCAGCAATCATTTTGGCGGCCCCCGGGCGTACCGTGTCGGTGAACGCCAGCCAGCCCAACACGCCGACGCTGCCCCGGGTCTCCCGAGCAACAATGACGCTCGTTTTCCCCTCCGACTCAAGTGACTCGAGTCGGTCGAGGCCCGGCTCAAGCCCCTGGACCGCCGTGTCTTCGAGGATTGACTCAAAGTAACTCCGATTTCCGATGTGGATGGTACTGTCGTCGACAGCAGCCCGGACGCCCTTCCCTGCAGCCGACTGAAACCGCTGTGCGTCGGTAACGTCGAGGGACCGTTCGTTCGCTGCCGTCACCGTCGCCCGAGCGAGGTGATGCTCCGATCGCGCCTGTACTGCGGCAGCCAGTGCGAGCAGCTCGTCGTCGGTGAGTGATTCGTCTGCCGTCTCGCGGACGGAAACATCCGTCAGCTGCGTATCGCCCTGCGTGAGCGTGCCCGTCTTGTCGAAGGCAACCGCATCGATGTTCGCGGCCGCCTCGACGTGCTCGCCACCCTTGAACAGGACGCCCTGTCTGCCGCCGGAGGCGATCGCCGAGAGGACCGCTGCGGGCGTCGAGATGATGACCGCACACGGCGACGCCGCGACCATCAGGGTCATCGCTCGATAGAACGTGCTGGTAAACTCACTCCCGAGTGCGAGCGGAATCGCAATCGCTGCGATCGTGAGCCCGAACACGGCGAGGACGTACGGTTGTTCGAGGCGGTCGATAAGTCGTTGGGTCGGCGCCTTCTCGCTCTGGGCGCGTTCGACCATATGGATGAGCCGACTGATCGCGGATTCGTGGGCCTGCCGCGTGACTTCGATTTCGAGGCTCCCGCTCTCGTTGATCGTGCCGCCGAACACCTCGTCGCCGACGGCTTTCGGCACGGGAACTGATTCGCCGGTGAGCGACGCCTGATCGACGCTCCCCTCACCGGACGTGACGACGCCGTCCAGCGGAATTTTGTCCCCGGGACGGACGACGAACACGTCGCCGACGTCGACGTCGTCGATGGGGACGGTCACTTCCTCTCCGTCGCGGAGCACCTGGGCTTCGTCCGGCCGCATCTCGACGAGGGATTTGATCGCCCGGCGCGAACGCCCGATCGCGTAGTGCTGGAGCACGTTCGACAGCGAGAACAGGAAGAGGAGCATCGCGCCCTCGAACGGCGCCCCGATCGAAAGGGCACCGAGCGCAGCGACGATCATCAGGAGGTCGATGTCGACTGCCCCATGACGGAGTGTCTCGATCGCGCCCTTGAGGCCGTACCAGCCGCCGAACGCGTAGGCAATGCCGTAGCCGGCCCACCGGAGGGGAACAGGGCCCTCGAGCCAGCCCGCACCCAGACCAACCACCATCCCGAGCAGCGTCAGGCCGACGAACAACGTCTCCTGACGGAGTTCCGAGCGGAAGGGTGCGTCCGTCGGTGGCATATCGAGATCGTCTTGGATCGAGACGCTTCGATCGCGGATGGCCTCTCGAATCGACGCTTCGGAAGTGGCGTTCTCGTCGTAGGTGATCTGGACGGTCCCGGTTCGGAAGGAGACGTCGGCGTCGTGGACGCCTGTTCGCTGTTGAAGGTCTCGTTCGAGTGCCTGCGCGCCTGCTTCCCCACGACCGCCTCGACGTTCGATGCGGATAGTGCACGTCGACAGCGACGGCGGATCAGTAACGGCCACGTTCTCTCCACCAACGGGCTGCCGGGATTTGACGTTTTAGATACGATAGTGAGTCTTCGGATGACAGAACCGAGCCATGACTCGGCTGATTTTATCTGCTGATGGATCGAACGGGCCGACAGAGGGTGTGAGATATGAGTTCAGTACTGATCCTCTACGGGACGGGTGAAGGCCAAACAGCGAAGATTGCAGAGCGAATCGCGACCACGATACGCAAGCGAGGGCACGAGACGAACGCACTCAACGTGGCGGACCGACCGGAATCGGTCACATTGGACGAGTACGATGCCGTCATCGTGGGTGCCTCGATCCACGTCGGGAAACACCAGGACGAGATCCGTACCTTTGTTGCCGACAACCGAGACGCTCTGGCCGAGATACCGACCGCATTCTTCCAAGTCTCGCTGTCCTCAGCGAGTGAGGAGAAACAGGGAGAAGCCGCCGGATACGTCGAGTCGTTCATCACGGAAACCGGCTGGCATCCAGATCGAATCGGGCAGTTCGGCGGCGCGCTACGGTTCTCGGAGTATGGGTTCCTCAAGCGGCTCATGATGAAACAGATCGCAAAGGATCTGCTCGACGGAGAGCGGAGGGCAAGCGGTGACGTTGAATTCACCGACTGGGATGCCGTCGACGCGTTCGCAGCTGACGTCGCGGCGTTCTTTGAGGGGCGTCTCGGCGTCACTCCGGACAGCACAGAGAGCCCAGCGACATGACCGCAACGCCGTCCTCCAACCGACTCTCTCGTCCGTACGTGGTGTCGTCGATGCTCATCATCGTGCTTTCGGTTGTAGCGACCGGTGTTGGGCTGTTTGTCCCGGAGTTCTATCGGGACGCCGCGGTCCTCCTTCCACAGCTGTACGGACAGGACCTACTGACACTCTTCGTCGCTGTACCCACGCTTTCCGTGGCTCTGTATTTTGCCCACAGCGGATCACTCCGTGGCCACGTCGTCTGGCTTGGCATCACCGGCTATCTCCTGTACACGTACGCCTCTTATGCGTTCCTCACGGCATTCAACGAACTCTACCTCGTCTACGTTGCGCTGTTCGGGCTGACGCTGTTCACGTTACTCGGCGGCGTCGTTCGCATCGACCCAGCAACCCTAAAAGAGGCATTCGACGATCACTCGGTTCGCGGCTACGTCGCGTTCCAGTTTCTCGTCGCCGGACTCCTGACGCTGCTGTGGCTCGGCGAGGTCGGCCCAGCGAGTCTCGCCGGAACCAGACCCCCGAGTATCGCCGAGACGACGCTTCCTGTTCCCGTCATCCAATCACTCGATCTGGGTGTCGTCATCCCATCGTTCACCCTCTCGGCGGCGTTCCTCTGGAAACACCGAGCGTGGGGGTACGTCTTTACCGGCGTCCTTCTCGTGAAGGGCACTACGCTCGGCCTCGCGGTCCTTGCCATGATCATATTCATGCTTCAGAACGGCCAATCCGTCCCGCTTCCCCAGATCGTGCTGTTCGCTCTCCTGAGTCTCACTGGCCTCACCCTTGTGGTCCGGTTCTTCCGAATTATCCCTTCTACCTCCCCTACAACCCACCAGAGATAGTACACAAACAGCCCGACCAGAGACTACTCCACACTGCGAGGCGCTATCCAGACACACAATAGTATTATATTTGATATGAGCGCACTCTTTGTATGGTTTCCTCAAAGCGGCTCCTCATCATCGGGGTCGCTCTCCTCGTCGTTCTCGTGCCGGTCGCAGCCATCGGCTTCCTCTTCTTCCCGCCGGATTTCGCGTACTCCCACACGTCGACGTACTCCTACACGACGTCAGTCAGCACGAATACGACAATCGAGAACGCGACGTTCCATCTCCCGTTTCCCGCCGGCGCAGACGTGGACGACGACACCGAATCGAACCTGTGGATTTACGACGGCGATGGCACGGAGCTGACGAACTGGGACGCGACAATCGTCCAGACAGTCCACGGTCCGATGCTTCGACTCCACGTCGATCGCCTCGTCGGCGAAGACCGGTACATCCTCTGGACGTACGCCCCGAATGGGTCGGTACTCGACCGAGAGCAGATCGGCCCAGACGAGATTCCCGCGAACATGACCAACAAAGAGCTCTCCCCCGACCCGACTCGGTACTCGATCGCGTGGCAACAGTCGGTCGACCACGACATCGAAACGCGGAATCCGATCGGGAACGCGTCGTTCCTCGCACCGCTCGAAAACGTTTCTCCGACCGATTGTGAGTACGCGTGGGACGATTCGGATGCGTGCTGGGAGTTCACGACAGTCGCTGGAGCCACGTACGACTCGCCAACCGAAGCGATCGTTACCGTCGACGAAATCCGATTCGAAGCCTGGAACGAGTGGGGATTCTGGCTCTCGAACAGCTTCAACACGTTCGAAGCGGGCACCTCCCCTGCGATCTACGCGGACAACCGCCAGGGCTGGACACAGCTCGATGGCCATCTCCACGCCGGAACGGGGCGATACGACGGTCCATCTCGGTGAGAATCACAACGATAGCGAGGAGAGCAACGACAGTGACACCACTTTTATCGTTGCACTGAGATTCGGCACCGTATGTCTCTAGCCGAGCGCTCGTCGTTCGCAAAGCGGTTCGGCGTGACGCTGCTAGCCGGTACACCCGGAATCCTCGCCCTCTGTGGGTACATCTATCTCACGACGCCACCGACAGCCATCCCAGCTGGTCTATCGCTTCCGCTCTTCGCCGTGTCTGCAGCGGTCAACTCACTTCTCCTGCTCGCCGTTGCGTGTCTGGTCGGGACGTACGCCGCTCCACGAGTCGAGTTGCCATCGTACCTTGTTGACTGGGCGAGGACAGGCGACGATGTCTGGCGACGCCTCCGGCCCGAGGTTCGACTCGCCGTCGGCCTCGGTGTCACCGGAGGCCTACTGATTCTACTTCTCGATGTCGCGCTGGCGCCGTTCGTCGCTCAGGACTTGCCCCAGTCCGCAATCGGGGCGACTGACGCGACTGTCGTGAGCGTCCTCGCGTATGCACCGGTCAGATTCCTCTACGGTGGCATCACAGAGGAGCTACTGCTCCGCTACGGCCTCCTGTCGGCGCTCGCATTCATCGGCTGGGTACTCACTGGTCGTCGGTCGGGCGGCCCTGGATCGGGAGTCATGTGGGTTGCAATCGTTATCTCTGCAGTGCTGTTCGGGATCGGCCATCTCCCGGCACTCGCTCAGTCCATTGACCTAACACCGGCACTCGTAGCCCGGACAATTCTTCTGAACGCGATCGCAGGCGTCGTCTTCGGGTGGCTGTACTGGCAACGGAGCCTCGAAGCGGCGATGGTGGCCCATGCGACGTTCCACGTTCCCTTGGTAGCACTCTCGCTCGTACAAGTCGCGCTGCTCTGACTGCGGTAACTCCCGCAGCCCCTCCACGTATCACCGTGGCACCAATTTATTGGGGTGACATCTCACGATATATCAAGAACGTGGGTATGGAGCTTGGAACACACATCCGAGAACGACGGTAGCCGGATACGGGCTTTTCGTCGCGCTGATGGTCGCCGCGATGACGCCGGGCATCCTGGTACTGGCCATCCTATCGTTCGTCCGTAGCGATCGTCTTGAGGAGATCCTCGACACACCGTCGCTCTTGCTGAGATCCTGGCAGTCACCTGACGAGTCCGTTCCCCGAGTGACTGGTCGCTGACTCGCCGTGAGTGGACGCTTCTGGTCGGTGTGTTCCTGCTGCTGGCAATCGCGTGCTACAGCGAGGCAGTTGCGATCGCACAGGTCGCCGGGTGAAACGGGTGAGATATCGTGTTCACCGTAGACGAGCGGGGTTATCCGGCCGTGTTGCAGCCCTGTCAGCACGAGACTGGTAAATCGATCGGCCGTGTCTAGCAGAACAAATCGGCGTCCACAATCTCACACGGAAATAGGCACCGAATGTCTCACGTCGTTACTACCTGTCAGCGAGCTGTATCCCGCGCGCAACGACGTACATCAACACGATACCGGTGCCGACTGCAATTATAAACTGTGAGACGACAGTAAGGACGCCACCGAGCAGCGAGTTACCCGCAACTAACAGCGTAATCAAAAATAAGAGAAGTGCTGCTCCTCCGAACAAAACAATGAGACCGGCAAGAGGAAATATCTCTGCTCGAATCTGACCTAAATCCAATTCTCCAGATTCTGGGTCGATAAACGGCGGTGACGACATGAGAGTAAATGCTTAGCTAGTGCGTATAATACCGCGGGAAAATTCCTGCAGTGTTAGCTCATATCGGCCCGGCGGAACCGTAGATACCCGACAAGTGGTGGAGTAACCACTCAGGTGACCAAATTCACGCACGGGCAACTACGTTCGCCAGTCAGAACACGAGCGGTCACGCAATCCGGAACGTCACCAGCATCGCGGCCGTCTCGAGCACGACCATCACTACGCCAAGTCGCCAACCCGCACGGAGCATGTGTTCGCGGTCGATGGCGCCCGTACCGAACGCGATGGCGTTCGGCGGCGTCGCAACCGGGAGCGCGAGCCCGAGAAACGCCGCTGACTGCTTCTGGGACACGCTACGTTCCCTCCGTGGACGATACGGCGCTGTGGACGGAACAACGCACGTGCATATCTGGCGATCAATCGGCCCGCAAATAGAGATAGAGCACGGCGACCAGGGGCTTGATGAGACCCGTCGGTAGCCAGGAGAGCTGGCGATTCAGTGAGCCGTTCGCCACGATGCGAGTGCGACTAGCGCCGCCGCGAGGGCTGCGATGCCGACCGTCACGTCCGTCGAGAGGGCGGATCGGAGGCCAGCGAGATTCACGTAACTAATCGCCAGGACGACAATGATCGCCAGCCCAAACCCCGCAACCGCGTCAACCGTGTACCGCGCTGGGCCGACGAGCGCATCGTACCGGATCGCGACGGCGACAGCGGCCGCAGCGCCGGCGAGCAGTCCCACGGGCAGGCCGACGAGGGCGGAGAATTCGACGTTCAACAGTTCGATGACGGCGACAGCGGAACTCAGGAATACCGTGATACCCGCGCCGACCGAAGCCCCTGCAACTCTCGTATTCATAGTGATAGGAAAATAGTGATAGTCCATAAATCATCCTGCCGCTCGGCACGAGCTCCTGTTCTGAGTAGCAGGTCCCTAGGCCTGGAATCCGTACTGGTACGGAACGTTTGCTGACACCTGGTTCAGGACGAGCTATGGAGTGGGAGGTAGCAGACCCGCAGTAGACTCTTCCCTCCCAAACCGGTAATTAAGCCATCGCCGGACACAGACCACGCTATGGCTACAGCACGTTGGTCATCCAGTTTCGGGTTTATTCTGGCGACGGTAGGTGCCGCTGTCGGTCTCGGGAACATCTGGCGGTTTTCCGCTGTTGTCGGGCAGAACGGGGGTGGTGCATACCTCGTTCCCTATCTCATCGCGGCTTTCGTCTGTGCGGTTCCAATGCTCGTTTTGGAACTCGCGATCGGCCGCCGACTGCGGACCGACATCGTCTCCGCGTTCCGCTCAATCAAAACGGAGTACACTGCCCTCGGCTGGCTCATCCTCGGCGGGGTACTCCTCATTCTGAGCTATTACCTCGTTCTCACCGGCTGGGTGCTTGGGTTCTTCCTCTCGTGGCTCGCGGGCTCACAAACGACGTTCGCGCCGTTCACCGCAAGCTGGCTCCCCGTCGGATACTTCGTCCTCGCGACAGTGATTACTGGGCTCGTTGTCTCAATGGGCGTTCGTGGCGGCATCGAACGGATGTCGAAGATTGTGATGCCGACGGTGTTTGCGCTCCTCGTCGCGCTTGCGTTGTACGCGACCACACTATCGGAGTGGGAGCAGGCCGCTGCTTTCCTGTTCACCCCTGAATTCTCGGTGCTCACGGATCTGGGAATCTGGAGTGCGGCCTTCGGGCAGGTCTTCTTCTCGATGTCCGTCGGCCAGGGGATCATGCTCACCTACGGAAGTTACGTCGACGAGGCAACGGACCTGTTCAGATCGTCGTTGGTGATTACGATCGCCGATATCGGGGCGGCCATCATCGCTGGCCTCGTCATCTTCCCGATCGTATTCAGCTTCGGCCTCCAGCCGACTCTTGGGACGGAACTGGCGTTCACGACGCTGCCAACCGCCTTCACGACGATGCCGTTCGGTCGAGTCATCGCGGTCGCGTTCTTCGGACTGCTCTTTTTCGCCGCGCTGTCCTCGTCCGTCGCACTCCTCGAGGTCGGTGTCGCCGCCGCAGAGAACACCACGCGGCTCTCTCGTCCGCGTGCGACACTTCTACTGACGGGAGGGGTGTTCGTGGCCGGCGTTCCCTCAGCGTTGAGTTACAGTCCGGTCGAACTGGCTCTCGCAGGACGGCCCGTTCTGGACCTGATAGACGAGTCGGTCGGGACGTTCGCACTGCCCATCTCGGCGCTCTGTATCGTGTTCGTTTTCGTCTGGGACGCCGATCTGGAGACGATCCGCGAAAACCTCGGTCGGCTCTACTCTCTGGTTCGGTATCTGATCCCGGCTGTCCTCGTCGTCGTCACAGCCGCCCGAGCAGTCGGCGTCGCTCGTCCGGCGTGGCGACTCCTCGTCGATCACACGCAAAACGGGCCACTCGGCCCCCTCGTCGCCACCGTTCTCTTAGTCGGCTTTGCGATACTGGGGTGGCAGCTCCGAAAGCGACATCCCGATCCCCCTCACCGTCGCGATAGATGACGCTAGTGGCCCCATCCGTCGATTACGGAACGGAGCAGGGTAACAGTCAAGGGTACGACCCGAGTCGGCACTCGTATGTCGGTCGTTGAGGTTACAGGCGCCACCGTCGTCTTCGTCCTGATCTTGGTGGTACTCGTCGCCTTTCTCACCGAGGTCGTGCCAAACGACGTCACTGCCATCGGCGTCGTGGCGGCGCTCGTCATCCTCGAACCGTGGACCGGTGTGGGTCCACGGGCCGCAATCTCGGGCTTCGCGAACCCCGCAACGGTCACGATTATCGCGATGTACATGCTCAGCGCGGGCGTTCAAAACACGGGCGTCGTCGAACGCCTCGGTATTCACCTCGCAGAGTTCACAGCCGGCAAGGAGTTTCGCGCGCTCATTGCGACCGTCTGCACTACCGGGCCACTCGCGGGATTCGTGAACAACACACCCATCGTGGCCGTCTTCATTCCGATGGTCACCGACCTCGCGGAGAACTCCGGAATCAGTCCCTCGAAGCTCCTGTTACCACTATCGTACGCTGCCATCCTCGGCGGTACGCTCACTCTCATCGGGACGTCAACGAACATCCTTGCCAGCGACTTCGCACGCCTCCTCGTCGACGGCCGCGACGGCATCAGTATGTTCGAGTTCAGCAGCCTTGGCGTCGTCCTCCTCGCAGTCGGGCTCGCGTACCTCCTCACCGTCGGCTGGCGGCTCACACCGGCCCGCGTCCCGGTAGACAGTGATCCGATTGCGGAGTTTGGGATTGACGACTACCTCACCCACATGCAGGTGCGTTCGGAGTCGGCAATCGCTGGTCTGTCCGTCGAAGAGTCCGACAGCGAGTATCCCGATATCCGTATCTTACAGGCACGACGGGACGGCACGGCGTACGCCGGTCCCCACTCTGACCGCCTCATCGAAGCCGGCGACACACTGATCGTCCACGGTTCCCTGCAGGCGGTCAACCAGTTCCGTGAGGAAGCAGCCCTCAGCCAGCGGGTACAAAAGCCTGTGACAGAGGAGACGTTCGAGTCGGCAGCGACCGACGGCATCCTGGCAAAAGCAGTCGTCACCGAGGACTCGCCGTTTGTCGGCGAAACAGTCGTCGAGACCGGGCTCCACGACTACCACGAGACCAGCGTCCTCGCCGTCCGCCGCGGCAGCGACCTGTTCCGCGCGGACATCGACGATCGGACGCTACAGGCCGGCGATCTGCTGCTGGTGCGGACAACGCCAGCGTCCATCCGGTATTTCACGGACACCGGCGACCTGCTCGTCGCCGACGAGCGAGCCGTCGACCGCCTGCCCGGCGCGGACATCGACGAAATCGCGCCGCTCTCCCCGAAGACGCCGGTCGCCATCGGCATCTTTGCCGGCGTCATCGCCCTCGCCGCCCTCGACGCTCTCCCGATCGTCATCGCAGCGCTGGCGGGCGTCGTTGCGATGGTCGTCACGGGGTGTCTAACCACCGCGGACGCCTACGACGCAGTGTCCTGGAACGTCATCTTCCTGCTGGCTGGCGTCATTCCACTGGGGATCGCGCTCGAGACCACCGGCGGCGCGACGATCATCTCCGAGTTCCTCGTCGCGACGGCCGACGTGCTCCCGCTCGTCGGCGTGCTGTTTGTGCTGTACGCCGTCGCAGGGCTGCTGGCCAGCGTCATCACGCCGGTCGCGACGGCGGTGCTGATGATTCCGGTGGGAGTCGACGCGGCGGCTCGGCTGGGCGCAAACGAGTTCTCGTTCCTGCTGGCGGTGATGTTCGCCTCGGCGACGTCATTCATGACACCCGTCGGCTACCAGACGAACCTCATGGTGTACGGTCCAGGCCGGTACGAATTCGTCGACTTCCTCCGGGTCGGCGGCCCCCTCCAATTACTGCTTGCGATCGTCGCCACAGTCGGCATCACCGTCGTCTGGGGTCTGTGACCCGGTCGCCCCAGAGGCACCGAGAGCACTCACCCCGGAAGAAAGAAATTGACGACGGCGACCACGAGCCCGGCGAGTCCCATCCGAGCGGCAGCAACGTACCACCGTTGTCCCGAAATCGAGCCCATGTACGCACCGAACACGCCCAAAACACCGATTCCCAGCGCCACTGCAACCACCGCGGCCTCCCGCATCGTGAAAATAGTGCCTTCGACTACGAACGGGGCTAACGGGATGAGAATCCCGATGAGGGGGCCGAGCCCGCTCATTGTGGCGTGCAAGAGCCGCGCACCGCTCTGTTCCCGATGAATACGGGTATCGTCCAAGTTTGTGAGCATCGCTCGTTCGATTCGTCTGATCTCGGCCCGGGTTTCGGCGCGTTCGATCTCCCAGACGCTCCAGACAGCCGACGTTCCCAGACCGACCACCGCTCCCAGTCCGATTTTGATAACGGTGAGTCCGTCCGGAATACCCGACAGAACGGCACCAACGATGATGCCGATACTCGTGAGCGTCCCGTCGAACCTGTTCGAGATGAAATAGCGACGTGAGATCGCGAGGATATCTTCCCTCCCGAGAAGTCGCCTTAGGAGCGGTCGAATCGACCTCACGGGTTGTCAGGAATCTTGCAACGTGGGTCGATCAGTAACGACAAAGTCACCACAGGCAACTTGATCCACTGAATGAACTGATCCACCCAGACTCTCAATAATCTCCTCTATCGCCGTATACTTCAAGCTGTCTCCCTCGAACATGAGCTTGATATTCTGAACCTCCTGGTCCAACTCGATGAGAGACGAGGTCACCCCCTCAACGGTCTCGGTTTCCGCGACTCGATCGGTGAACTCCAGTAGGGGAGGGTCGTGTGGCATTAATACATCAATGACAGGGCGGCGGACTGCAGCCATGATTCGAAATGTGATCGGCCTGTTTAAAAAAAGCGCACGGCGCCACGTACTGTTCGAGCGGAGACATATCGGAATACTGGTTACGTCGATTCTTGTCGTTCATATTGTTTACGGCGAACCTCCAGGCTATCGTATACGACCGATAGACTCATCCTATTGTCTTCTCTCTAACATAACATAATGATGCTCCCGACTCATGCTCTCGGGGGGATGGCGCTAGCGATGCCAGTTGCGTTCGTTGCACCGGAGTTCACAGGGATTGCGCTCGTTGCAGGGCTTCTAGATGGGATCGTTCCGGACTTGAACCTGTATGTCGGCCACCGGAAATCGCTCCACTATCCGGTGTACTATTCCGCACTCACGCTTCCGGCACTCACACTTGCAGGTCTGCTCCCCTCGGTACCGACTATCTTCACCGCGTTTTTCCTCATCGGAGCAGCGGTCCACAGCGTTGCTGATATCTTCGGAGGAGGGCTGGTACTGCGTCCCTGGGAAGCGACCTCTAACCGCGCCGTGTACGACCACTACTGGGCTCAGTGGATCGCACCTCGTCGCTGGATCCGTTACGATGGATCGCCAAGTGATCTCCTCGTTTCGATCACACTCGCTGTGCCACTCCTGATAGCACTCAATGGGGTCCTGCGCCAGATTGTGATCGTTACCCTGGCCGTGGCATCCGTGTATACGGTTGTCCGGCGCTTGTTGCCTACACTCGCCGCTACACTCGTACGTGAGGTACTCACGCCACGTCACCCTGACCACCTCCTGACGTATGTACCCGCTCGCTACCGCGAATCTGGCTATTGATAGGGTACCGCAGGTGTGCAAGACTTCGAAATTCAGTCGTACAAGGTGGCTCGAAAATGTCGATTGATCCCGAATCACTTGACGACCAAAGAATCTTGATTTCTCCAAACCACACCGAACGTGGGTAGCGGATGGTCATTATCACAGCACTTGCAGTCATCCTCCTCCAGGGCGGGATTCTCAGTCTCTTTGTCGTCGCCGTTCGACGCCGGGACACCGCCGCAGCTACGAACGCGCTGGGGTCGTTTGTCCTCGCTCTGCTCCCCGTCGTCATCGAGCTCGTCCTCCCGGCAGTTCTCTCACTGAACGTTTCGTTTGGCCCTGTACTCCCCCTGTGGCTTGCGGCTGCAGGATTCCTCCACTCACTCGGCATGTTGGGACTCTACGAGTCGACGTGGTGGTGGGATCACCTCACTCACACCGTGTCCGCAGCACTCGTCGCAGCACTGCTCTATGCCGCGCTCATCGTCGCGCTCTCGAATACCGCCGGACCAGGGGACGCTTCGGGGACGATCGCGGCTGTGACTGTCGTGTTCACGTTCGCGATCGGGGTGTTCTGGGAGCTAATCGAACTGGTTGCACGTGACCTGGGCGAGCGACTCGACATCGAGCCCGTGCTGATCCATTACGGCTGGCGCGACACCGCCGTTGACCTCGGCTTCGATATCGTGGGCGCAGTACTGGTAATCGGTGCCGACCTACGGATATTTGTCCCTGTCGTAGAACAGTTCCCAGGTGTGACCGAAGCGATATTGGTCGGAAGTGGGTGGATAGTCGTCGTTGGGTCAGTGCTGATGGCCCTCTTCGTCGGCATTGGGGGTTCGATACGATCCTAACTAGGTGACTACCCGGGAGCAGACGCGAGTGGGAGATATCGCTTGATCGCGAGCACGACGATTAGGTACCCGGGAAGTGCAACTGCAAGTACACCACCGAGTAGTATCCAGTCGGCCACTCCTAGCGGTACCGTTCCGAAGTACTGGTTGAGCGGGGTATACAGGACAGCCAGCTGGAATAGCAACGAAACGCCGACCGCAAAGGCGAGCCACGGGTTCGAGAACGTCGGGGTCTCTCGGAGCCAGCGGATGACGTACAGCTTCTCGAACTCGAGGACGACGAATCCCGTGAACACCATCGTCATCGCGTACGGCGTGATCGCGGCTGCTCCTCCGAGGACGTAGAACATCAATCCGAGCATCACCGCGGTCGATACCGTGCC
>NZ_JAXRUU010000042.1:0-29624 GCF_034497445.1 Halorubrum sp. AD140 | reverse complement strand
GAGAAAGCGTCAGAACAGGCTGAAGAAACCGGCGAGAAAGCGTCAGAACAGGCTGAAGAAACCGGCGAGAAGATGGCAGAGAAGATGGTGGAAGGCGACGAGACGGACTCGGACGAGACCGACGGCGACAGCGACTCCTCGGAGACGTAACTCCTCTGCCACGCCGTCCCTATGTGAGCAGACGTATCGCGGTCCTGAGCGAAGCGAGGGGAGCGTCTTCCCGCGTCCAAACCGGAAGACTGCAGACGTTTCCTCCAGGTTTGGGTTGTCCATATTTCGGACATATACTATCTAACAATTTGGGCACGGGGTGAAGAGAGCGCGTGTGCCACGAACGGAGCACCCGGGGTGTCATCGCGCAGGTGGAAACGATCGGAGAACAGTTCAGAGAGGCCCTGTAGATAGCCATCGAGTTCCTCCCGCGGTTGGTAGGCGCGCTCCTCATCCTCCTCATCGGATGGATTATCGGGCGCACACTGGGCGGTTTCGTGACGCGACTCGCCGACAAGGTGCAACTCGATCAAATGGTGCTCGATACGCCCCTCGGTGCAATTTTGGGAGGTACTGAGCGGGCGGTGTCACGCGCATTCAGGACGCTCGCGAGGTGGTTCGTCTATGCGCTGGCGATTCTCGCGGCCGCGGACGTGCTCGCGATCGCCATCCTCTCGGAGTGGATCAACACCGCCGTATCGTACTTGCCAGCGTTCGTCGCTGGACTGTTAGTCATCATCCTCGGATTCGTCGTCGCCGATGAAGTCGGCGACGCGATCATGCGCACGCAGGCCGCAACGCGGACCCGGTACACGAGTTGGTTCGCCTCGGGCGTCCAGTTTTTCCTGTACTTCGTCGCGATCGTCATCGGTCTCGATACGATGGGCATCGACGTCGACATCCTGTTCGTGTTCGTGAGAGCGATCTCGTGGGGCATCGCCGTGGCGCTCGCCCTCGGCGTGGGGATCGCCTTCGGCCTCGGTGGCAAAGCGTACGTCGAGGAGAACATCGATCGGTGGGCCCGTTCCGGAAAGTCCGAGATGCCGACGTCCGACGGCGAGAGCGGTCACGATACCGAACGTGACCCGACGGGCGGTCTTTCCACCGAGTAATCGGCCCCCGATCTGAGTGGTCGCCTCCGGGAAGGCGGCCGCGAAACGCGGGTTACGGTACAACGAGAGCGTGCGACGATCGTATGAGCGAACGGACGCGAACCTCAGGAGCGTCGTACGGTGGGAGTAACGCGACCGCAGACGAGGGTACGTCGGCCGGACGAGCGGGCGTGCATCGGTAGGCGCTGGCAACCGAGCGGCAGGCATGCCGGTCGAGGGGAGACGGCGACGTGACCGACGCGAATTTCTACCCACACGGCCGGGACATTATCGCTATCGGAGAGAAGCAGTCGCCGTCGACGGAAAGGTCGAGTTACAAATGAGATCCGGCGAGTTGTGAAAGTTAACAGCCTATAACAAAACACGGGGGAGTCCAACGAACCGGTGATGGAGAAAGACAAAGGAGCGGCCGAAGAGATCACGGAGAGAACCGGCTACGATCCAGCAATCTTAGCGGCGATCGGATCCGTAGCACTGGCGTGGTACCAGTTTTACGTGCGTGGGAACAAACACTACGGTTTGTTCATCGGCCTGTGGCCGCCGACGCTGTTGGCGTTCTCGAGCGCGATCCGTGACCAACAACGCCAGCGGAAAAGCCGAGAGCAGGACCACGAAACGGATTGATCGCTCGCTGTAAATCGGGAGACACAGTACGACAACTGCGATCGGCCGCATTTTTCACGCGGACGAATGGGGTCGGGAACGATCCGGGAACGGGTCAGCCCCGAAAGCGACGGCCCGATGGGACGCGCGCATCGACCGGCGGATGATCCGACTCAGCGACATGGGCTGCGTCCGCGAGCTGCCGCGAAGTCACCCCCCGAACCGGGAGAACGCTCATTAGCCTCCCGTCGCTATCCACGCGGATGAGGGACGACACGGAGCCACACACCGACTCATCCGGTCGGCTCGCACGACGGAAGCCCGCCCTCCGCCGCGTGATGGGCGCGAGCTACGTCGTCGCGGGCGTGGCCCACTTCCTTGCGCCGGACTCCTTCGCCCGGGCCGTTCCGCCGGAGTTTCCCCGGCCGCGGGCGCTCGTCTACCTCTCCGGAGTCGCCGAGATACTCCTCGGTCTCGGGATGCAGTTCGACCGGACGCGGCGCGCGTCGGCGTGGGGGATCGTCGCGCTGCTCGTCGCCGTCTTCCCGGCGAACGTCCACATGGCGACCGACGACGTGGCGGCGGAGTTTGCTCCGGACCGGCTCGCCGGGATCGCTCGCGTGGCTGCGTGGGTGCGGCTCCCGTTGCAGGCCGTGCTGGTGCTCTGGGCGTGGTGGCACACCCGGCCGGAACCGGTCGACGGCGACGGTCAGCCGCCGGAGAGAAGCGGTGAGGCGCAGCGGCGACAGTAGTCGAGCGCGGCGTCGTTGGCCCCTCGCACTCCAGACACGTCACGGTGGGTTCGCTGTCTTTGCGCTCGTCGCGGGCGTCGGTCTCCCCCGAATCGGGAGAGGCCCGATCGGACGCCTCCTCGCCATCGGGTGGCGTCAGCTCTCCAACCCGACGCTTGCGGCGGATCGCGCGCGCATCATTAACGATGTCTCAGAGGACGCGGAGTCCGAGAACCAACGGGACGAGCAGGAGCGCGCGTGATCGCGACGTAGAGGGAGGGGCCGAGCAGACCGGATCGTACAGGCCGGAGCGGGAGATATTATAGGGTGGTCTCACGCCACGGAATTGCAGCGAGAGCGCTCAGTCGGTCGTCGCCCGTTCGACCGACTCGTCGGACGAGACGCTTTCCGTGGAGTGGTAGAACGCGTCACCGGTTTCCGGATCGAAGAGGTGGAGCCGTGCCGGGTCGTAGGTCACGCTCACCGTTCCACCGGGTTCGAGCGACGATCGGGGTGCGGCCTGCATCTTGAACAGGTCGTCGCCGACGGAGCAGTGGACGAGCAGATTGTCCCCGAGCGGCTCGGTCACGTCGACTCGCGCGGTGAACTCGGTCTTGCCGAGGTCGGGGCGTTCGGCCGCGAGGTAGAGGTCCTCGGGCCGAATCCCGAGCACCGCGTCGCGGGTCGTCCCGAGGTCGACGCCGCTTCCGTCCGCCTCCTCTCGGTGGAGCGGCAACCGGAACGCCTCGTGGACCGCGAAATCGTGTTCGACGACGACATCGAGCATGTTCATCGCCGGGTCGCCGATGAACTCCGCGACGAACCGATTTTTCGGGTAATCGTACAGCGTCTGTGGCGGATCGACCTGCATGATCTCGCCGTCATTCATGACGACGACACGTTCGCCGAGGGTCATCGCCTCCGTCTGGTCGTGCGTGACGTACACCGTGGTCGTGTTGAACTCCGCGTGGAGCCGAGCGAGCTCCGCCCGCATCTGAATCCGTAGCTTCGCGTCCAAGTTCGAGAGCGGCTCATCCATGAGGAACGCGTCGGGATCGCGGACGATGGCGCGGCCGAGCGCGACGCGCTGGCGCTCGCCGCCCGACATGGCCTGCGGTTTGCGGTCCAAGAGATCGGTGATGTCGAGCGTGTCGGCGGCCTCGGCAACCCGACGGTCGATTTCCTCGTCGGAGTACGATCCGCTAGAGTTCATCCCGAACGTGATGTTCCGTCGCCCGGTCATGTGCGGGTACAGCGCGTAGTTTTGGAACACCATCGCGACGTTCCGGTCTTTCGGCTCCGTGTTCGTGACCTCGCGATCGTCCATCCATATTGCGCCGTCGGTCACCGTTTCGAGTCCGGCGAGCAGGCGGAGCGTCGTACTTTTCCCGCATCCGCTGGGACCGACGATGACGAGGAACTCCCCGTCTCGAATGGACAGGTCCAGTCCCTTTACTGCGACCACGTCACCGTACTCCTTCCGTAGATTTTCGAGTTTGAGCGTCGTCATTGTTACTTTTGTTGAATCGTGAACGTCTCCAAGAGCGGTTTTCGGAAGAGGATCATCAGCACGAGCGGCGGGAGGAGCGTGAGCACCGATCCGGCCATCACCAGTGACCACGACAGGTTCCCGCCCTGAACGTCTCCCTGAAGTAGCTGGAGCCCCACCTGCGCCACCTGATTCGCCTCCGATTCGATGATGATCAGCGGCCAGAGGTACTGGTTCCAAGCGTAGACGAACATGATGACCGAAACGCCGACGAGGACGCTTTTGGACATCGGAACGAGTACCTGAACCATGAACTTCACCGGGCCTACGCCATCGAGTTTGGCGGTTTCGACGATCGATGTCGGGATCGACAGGAAGTGCTGTCGCAGAATGAAGACAGTCGTCGCACTCGCAAGATACGGGACAGTGATCGCGAGCATGCTGTTGTTCCAGCCGAAGTCGTTGATCAGCTGATACAGGGGAACGAAGCGGACCGGAACGGGCAACAGGAGGGTGAACAGAATGAACAGGAAAACCAAGTCCTTGTACGGGACGCGATAGTACACGATCGCCATCGCAGCGAACACCGAGATGGTGAGTTTGCCGACGACAATGATGACGGACATGAGGAGCGAGTTCCACATGAAGCGGCCGAAGCCGTAATCGACGACCGCCTCCCGGTAGTTCTCAAGCGCGTAGGTACCCGGAAGCAGGTCGGGGACGCTCGTGACGATCCCCTCCTGTTTCGTGCTCACGATCACCGCGACGAAGATCGGAAACACGACGAGACCCGCTAGAAGCCAGAGCTGCGGATGGACAGCGTTCAGCTTGACGCCGCCGAGCAAGCCCCGCGTCCCCGATTCGCCCGCGTCTTCACTGGTTTCCCGCACCGATTCGAATCGTCGTTTCGCCTGCTGGAGTAGTCCCGTCATGTCAGGCCCCGTAGTGTGAGTATTCTTCGGTCAGTCTGAACTGAATCAACATCAGAACGGCCACGACAAAGAACAGCACGACCGATTTTGCCGAGGCGCTCCCGAAGTTGAAATACGAGAACGCCTCACGGTACAGGTCGAATATCAGGATGTTCGTCGCGTTCGATGGGCCACCGCCAGTGAGCAGATCAACGAACGCGAACGTGCTGAAGAACGCGTATATCGTGTTGATGATCACGAGGAAAAACAGCGTCGGAGTCATGATCGGAACGTACACTGAGACGAGCCGCCGGAGCCGTCCGACGCCGTCGAGTCTGGCCGTCTCGGTCAATGAGTTGGGGATGTTGTTCATCGCAGCGATCATGAAAATCACGTTGTACCCGATCTGTTTCCAGATCGCCGCGAGCATCACGACGACGAACGCCTGTGGTCCGTCGTTGAACCAGTCGACATCCACCCCGAGCGACTCTATCGGTCCGGTGAGCACGCCGAGCGTCGGGTGGAAAATGAACAGGAACACGAGGGCCGCCACCGCCGGCGGCAGCGCGTACGGCCAGATGACCGAGACCAGGTACCAGCTCTGACCGGTGTCGACTTCGTGGATGAGGAACGTGATGTACAGCGAGCTGGTAATGACGCCGACGACCACGAGCGCCGCGAAAAGCACCGACAGGAGCACGCTGGAATGGTACGCTGAACTCGTCAGGAGCGACACGTAGTTTTCGAACCCGACGAACGTCGGGACCTGACCGAACCCGGAGTCGAAAAAACTCGTCTGGAACGCGAGCGCGGTCGGATAGTAGAGAAAGACGAGGGAGACGACGACAGTCGGTCCGAGAAGCAGGAGCGCTTCCAGCCGGCTGTCGAAGATTTCGCGTGTGGACATGTACTTCTATCGGTTACTCGTAGTACTCTTCGAGCACCGTTTCGACCTCGGATTTCATCGACTCGATCTCGGCCTCGATGTCGTCGGCACCGATAATGTCGACCGACTTGTCTTGGATCACCGTTTGAACCTCCCGGGCAGGCCCAAGCAGCGCCCGCTTCGTGGCGGGGTCAGACGCATCACCGTTCTGAAGCTGTTCGAGCGTGACGGCGTACGCCGGGTTCTCATCGAACCACCCCTCCTCGGTGAGCGAGTCCACGGAGGACTGGGTTATCGGATAGTATCCCGACCCCTTGTGCCACTCCGTCTGTACCTCCGGCTCCGACAGGTACTGGAGCAGCTGACCGATTTCCTCATACCGCTCGTCAGAGAGGCCGTCGGGGACGTAGAACGACGCTCCCCCGATGACCGGGCCGACGCGGGTTTCATTGATCCCCGGGTACGGCGCTGCGTCAACGGTGAAGCCCTCGTCCTCCGAGTCGGCGATCAGCCCGGCGACGGACGCAGTGCTCGTGAGGAGCATCCCCACCTCCTGCTCGATGAAGAGCGTGGTGGCTTCTCCCCACGCCTCGATTCCGGGATTCGTGTAGAGATTGTCTTCGTCCATTCCCTGCCACCACTCGTAGAGGTCGTGGATTGCGTCGGGCGTGTGGAACGTCGAGGGGTCTCCTGAGTGACCGTTCTCGCCGTCGGTCATGAGTTCCCCTTCGAATCCGTACCACGTCTCGACGAACCAGACGTGGTTCGGCCAGGTGATCCCGAACTGGGTGACTTCTTCCTCCACGAGGGTTTCGGAGGCCGACCGCACCTCCGCGAGCGTGCTCGGTGGGTCATCGGGGTCGAGGCCGGCTTCCTCGAACGCTTCGCGGTTGATGTACATGATGGCGTTCGAGTTGTTGAACGGGAGCGAGGCGAGTTCGCCGTCGACGGTGAAGAACTCGGCCACGTTGTCGAGATACTCGTCGGTGTCGAAGTCGTCTGGGAGAATCTCGGCGACGGGTCGGACGTTCCCCGTGTCGAGCAACTGCTGGGCGAACAGGCTGTCGACCTGGAACATGTCGGCGACTTCTCCCGAATCGAACGCGGAGAGCGTGTCGGAGAGGACGTTCTCGTAGGTGTCTTTGAACTCCATGTTCGCCTCGAGACCGGTTTCCTCCTCGAAGTCTTCCGCGATCGAGTCGAGTGTGTCACGGTTCGTCCCGCCCATCGCGTGCCAGGCGGTGAGCTCCTCGGCGATCGGTGAAAACTCGGCGCTCCCACCGCCCATACATCCGGCGAGGCCCGTAAGTCCTAGCGCAGCGCCGGCCGCAGAGAGCGTGGTCCGGCGCGAAAGTTCGTGTCTCGAGACGTCGTTTGATTTCATCCACATGAGTCAACCAAGTGATCAATAAAAGCGACTGCTATGAGCCATACGTAAAGGTATTGTGCGGTCGGTATCGATACGGATACGGCAATGCTGGTCCGTTCGGTACGGGCAACTACAGAGACCGACGTAGCGTTACGGAGAGCCGCGATCGGATCCTCGAGCCGGGAAGAGCCGCCCGTGCCGGCTCGAGCGCTACGGCCACCGGCGCGTCAACCCGGAGTAATCGGCGATAACCCCGTCGGCGCCCGCAGAAGCGAGCCACGCGGCCTCATACCACGTCGTGACGGTCCAGACGTTCACGTCACGACCGTCTTTATGAGCCGCCTCGACGACGTCGGCATCCGACGGCAGCGGATCGCTCGTGAACGGTGTACCGCGAACCGCCTCGATCGGCGGGTGGACCGCGTCGGCGTCGTATCTCCGAGCGATCTCGAGGCCGTCTTCCACCGATTCGCCGAAGATCGGCGCGATCGGGTGCGAAGAGAGCTCGTGGCACGTCGCGATCGGGGCCTCACAGAAGGAGGAGACGAGCACTTCCGTGTCGTGCTCGGCTATCACCGAGAGCACCCGTTCGACGAACGGCTGCCAGAGGGCCATTTGCTCGTCGAGTTCGTCGGCTGAGAGCGCCTCTGCGGGGCGAATAGCAGTGCTTCCGGGGTTTTTCAATTCGACGTTCAGTCCCACATCGGACGGGAGCACCTCGAGAACCTCCTTCAACAGCGGAACCGTCTCACCGCTGTTGAGAACCTCCGCGTTCGTCACCGTCTCGGTGTCCGTCTCCCAGATGATCCCCTCGGTGTCTGTCAGCCCGAGCAGGCCCCCCGCGCGTCCGGCGAGCTGGTCGTCGTGGAAGGCGACCACGTCGCCGTCCGCGGTCGGAACGACATCTATCTCGACGAGATCGGCGAGTCTCGGCGACGGGTCGGTGCCAGTCGACGGTCGGGGGTCGACGTCGCGTCCGTCTTCCGTGACACCCGCGGCCGACGCGACGGCACCGACCGTGTTCTCGGGGTTTTCACCGGCGAATCCGCGGTGGGCGATGACTGTGAGTTCGGTCATGGTTGATCTGTCGAACGGCGTGTGCAAGTCAGCTGAGTCGGTCCGCGACGGTCGCTCGTCGTCGCGTACGAGCCGAAACACCCCCGCCGCGCCGACGCTGGCTGTCCCGGCGAGGAGCGCGCGACGCCCGAGTGAGAGGTCGGCGGCCACGAACGTCACCCGACGATCGGCGACCTGCGTGACGACGCGGCCTCACCGACGAACGGTCGCAGGGACACACCGCGAGACCCCCGCAGAGCGCGGCCGGACGCGTTTTCGGGTGACATGTGCCGAAGTACCCGCTTGAGCGTAATAACTCTAATCGCCAAGGGTCGGAGAGTCGTGGAGCCGTCCGACCGGAGACGGACACGTCAACGCCCTCATTTCCCTTCAGCCGACGCCGACCGTCGCGCAATCAGGCGGTCGACGACACCGGTTCGGACGAGGACGGCCAGCTCGACGATCCACAGAAGCGCGGTCGCCACCCGCGAGTGGCCGGGCGTCGGAAGCGCGAGATATGCGATCCGGTCCGAGAACGGCGAGAGTGGAAGAATTCTTTCGGGCGTGGTCATATCGATGAGGAGGTGTAACAGATACGCAACGACAGGGGGTCGCACCCGCAGTCGGGCGTTCTTGGGATCGGTGACGACAAATCAAAAGCGGCCGAGACCGTGGCGGCGACAATGAGCGTGCGGAGCGAGTGTGAGATGCCGCGGTGCACGAACGGCCAGCCAAGCACGGCCGGAAAGAGGAAGTCGCCGGCGGCGACCAGCCCGGTGACAGCGCCGATGCTCGGCCTGTCGACCACGCCGCACCGAGCGCGGCGCCGACGAGGGCCCCCTCGCGCGTTCGTACTCGATTCGTCGTTCGAGCGGGTATTGATCGCTGCTTGCGGCGAATTTATACACAATCGCCAGGTGTGTTATGATAATACATGTCATTGGCATTCGTTCGAACCGGGAACGGAGTGCAGAAGGGGATTCGACGGTCGCCGGTACACGCAATCGGTCGTGGCGGTAACGTACCGAGCGCGGCATCGGCACACCATCGAGGCGAAGGAGAGAATTCCGACCGATCCGAGCGCACCGAGTGGCGATGGGGATGAGCGGACCGACAAAGCGGCCGATCGGCGAGCCACCGGAAATGGGAGCAGCGCCGGACCCGGTCGACATTCCCTGGATCGACATTCACCAGCACACGCAGTCGCTGACGTGGAACGACCGCGAGAAATTCGATCTCAGCGGTGGGCAAGCCGCGGTCGCGATAGCAGCGGGGTACTACTGGGCGCCGTACCGGCCGGTGAGCTCCGACGATGTCCGGTTTCTGTGGGACGACGCACTCCGACGGGTGGCAGCCTTCGATCACCGCCACTTCTACGACCAGTACGTTGCCATCGGGATCCACACCTGGTCTCGAGTCGAGAACGCCGACGAACTCGTCTCCGTACTCCCCGAGTACTGCGACGACGATCGGGTGGTCGCCATCGGAGAGACGGGGATCGAGTCGAACCAGCACACCGTGTCCTGGCCGCTAGAGGGACAGAAGGCGGTCGTCCGTGAGCAGTTTCGCGTCGCGCGCGGCACGGGCCTCCCGGTACTCGTCCACACGCCGGGATCGAGCAAGGGCGACCTTGACCCACGACACGTTCAGAGCTACGAGGAGGGGAACCGCAATTTTACGGACCCGCTGTTATCCCCGGAAGACGCAAAAATGGAGGCCGTCGAGATGGACCTGGCACTCGCCGACGAAGTGGGGCTGTCCGACGAGCAGCTCGTGATCGACCACGCCGGTCGGAGCGTCCGGGACCTCGTGTTAGAGGATACTGGCTGTTATCTCGCCTACAGCGTGAGTGCGCCGTGGCTGCGCGGTATCGACGCCCGTGACGTCGCCGCAGCGATCGACGCGCACGGGAGCGACCGGATCGTCGTCGACACGGACCTCATCGGCGCGATGGACAACGATCCGTTGGTAATGAAGCGGACGATCCTCGACCTGCTTCGTCTCGGCGTCGATCGCGAGGACGTCCGTCGGGTCGTGTACGAGAACCCGCGGGAGATACTAGATCTGGCGTAGGCGACCTTCGGGACCAGAATCCGACGTCCCGGGCTCGTTGCGCTCTCCTCTGTATCGTGCCGCGCGTTCGTTGAGTCGATATCGTCGTCTCGGCCTGTCAGTTCGGAGGGTGACGTACACGGAAGTCGTCGAGCGTCCGCGGCCGGAAACGAAGCGGTGGCGCCGTGGTTCAGGGCCATGCCCTGTCAGTACCGCAGCGTGGCGTCGAGGATGCCGGCAGTCTGTCCGACGCCCACGACCGTGAGCCCGACCGCGGTCCACGTCGCCGACGGCGCGGCCGCGACCGCTACAGCGCCGGCGACGCAGCAGACGACGCCGGCGTCGTAGATCCGCGCACCTGCTTCGACACGACGTGCAGTGTACATGAACCCGGCCGCGGGGAGGAGCGCCCAGCCGAAAAGCGAGAGGGCCAGCAGTGCGTCCGCGGGCGTTCCGGCGCCCATGCCGCTGAGGAGGAACCCGGCGACGCCCGCGAGCGTCACGGGCGTGCCCGCGAGGATCACGAGCTTCCACGCACGGAGCACGCCGCTCGCCATGTCGCGCCACGAGGCGACGACGAACGCGACGAGCAGAGCGCTCATCACGACGTGGGCGACGAACAACGCGCGCGTCGAGACGACGCCGAGCACCGTCGCGGTGGCGACGGCCCACGCCGCGGGGACGAGCAGCGCCGGCCCGTTCTCGCGAAGCGATCGGAACACGATGGGTCGATAGCGCCGGATGAACATAAACGCCCGTCGGGCGACGATCCGGTCCATTGAATCGTCGGATCGGTCGGTCGACTGTAGCGAATCCGCGCGTACGGTCATCGTTCGTCTCGATAATCGCCCATAGCGGGGAAGATCGTTCGCCTACAGTCATGGTAACTGTACACTCGCAATCCTTATCCCGGAACGGGGCGTTCGTCTAGATGCAATGGCGACCGGAAAGGTTGATTTCTTCAACGACACTGGCGGCTACGGATTTATTGAGACTGACGACGCTGACGACGACGTGTTCTTCCACATGGAAGACGTCGAAGGGCCGGACCTCGAAGAGGGCCAGGAGCTCGAGTTCGACATCGAGTCCTCGCCCAAGGGCCCCCGCGCGTCCAACGTCGTTCGGCAGTAAGCCGATCCGATAAGGTGGGTCGGTCCGGCTGACGCCGAACACGGCTCTGACACGCGATAACGAAACTTTTGCCCGCCCGGACTCACGTCCGCCGCGGGTTCTTATCACGACACCGAGCGTCGCCGCCGCCGATCGGTCCGGGCGACGACGAGCGACCGCGCCGCCCGAGCGAGAGCCCGGCGCTCAGACGTGCTGACCGAAGAGACCGCCGCCCTTCCGCACCTCGACGTCGCCCTCGACGCGGGTCTGGCACGCGAGGCGGACGTCGTGACTCGGGTGGTGCGGCGGGAGCCAGAGGCGGGCCGTCTCCTTCTTGCCCGGCTCGCTCACCTCGCCGTCGACCTGGACGGCACAGGAGCCACACGACCCCGCGCCCCGGCAGTTGAACCGCTTCATCTTGCCGTTGTACACGGAGAGGCCGGCCTCCTCGAGCACGTCGCGTAACAGCGCGCCCTTCTCGCACTCGATCTCCTCGCCCTGATACGATACGGTTGGCATGGACGATCGGGTGGTAGGTGACCGATCCACAAAGAGTCTGGGTCGGCGCGGTCGGCCGACGGTGCGCCGAGATCGGTGCCGGCGCGGTGTCGCCGGGGTCCGAGCGCCGTGCGCCGGGCGTCAGACGCCGGACGGGGCGTTTTTTACCCTCGGCACCGCAGGAAGGGCATAATGGGACTCAGGTGTCTGCTCGGGCACGACTTCGGCGAGCCCGAACTGCGGCGCGAGCGCGAGGAGGACGGGAACGAGGTCGTCACGACAGTCACCGAGGTGAAGACCTGCGATCGCTGCGGCGAGACGCAGGTCGTGAGCGAGAACACCGAGGTCACGACGATGGAGCAATTGGCCGACGAGGCCGCCGCGGGCGCCCGGGCGCCTCCGGATCCGGCCGGAGGTGAGGGATCGACGGAGGCCGGCGACGATCCCGCCGGGGCCAGCGCGGTCGGCCCCGATCCGGACGCGGCTCGCGCGGACGCCGGCGTCGACGACGCGGAACGCGACCAGGTAGGGATCGACGACGACGACGTCGTCGACGACGCAGTGATAATCGACGACGGGCCGACGGCCGCGACGGGCGAGGAGACGGCGAGTCTCGGAGACGAAACGGCGGACGACCGCGGTACCGGAGCGGGCGACGACGACGGCGCGGTGAGCGACAACGGCGACGCGGAGTACACCGAGTACCCCGAGATGGAGACCGCCGATCCGTCGGCCGCCGAGCGGGACGCCGAGACGGACGACGGCGTGATCCTCGACGAGGAGGGAGAGTCCGACGGCGACCGAGAGCGCGGCGCGTGGCCGGCGGTCGACGAGGCGGACGAGGAGTCGGCGACGGAGACGGCGCCGTGGCCAGACCCCCGCGGCGAGGACGAGGGGTTCAGCGCCGAGGTCGGCGACGGCGACGCGGGCGCCGTCGAGTTCGGCGGCGGCCTCACCCCCGAAACCGCAGAGCCCGTCGCGGAGGGCGAAGACGCCGAGTACGTCGAGGCACCGGAGCGGGACGCCGACGAGGTCGGCGGAACGATCGATTCGAGAGACGACGAGGCGGGGACGGCCGGCTCGGGAACGGGGATCACCCGCCCCGAGAGCCCCGATCTCTCGACGTCGACCTCGGAGACGGCGGTGGAGTACCACTGCCCCGAGTGCGAGATGACCCGGGACGCGGACGGCAGCTCCATGCGCGCGGGCGACATCTGCCCCGAGTGCAAGCGGGGCTACGTCACCGAGCGCCCGATCTGATCGATCTCGAGGCGTCCTCAGCGGCCTGAAGACCCCGTGACGAAACTGGTTTACGCCCCCCTGTCGAACGGTCGCGGCATGAAGGAGTACAAGATGCGCCGCGGCGAGCATCTGGACGACCGCATGCCCGACCTGAAGGGCTCCATCGAGGAGTACTTCGGCGAGATCTCCGGGACCGAGGAGTGGGAGGGCCACGAGCTGTACGTCGTCGAGGACCCCGACAACCCCGTGTTCGAGCGGATCGTCGCGGGCGCCGCCGAGTACAGCGGGAAGAAGGACAAGCTCGCGGTCCACTTCGAGGAGCGTCCCGCCGAGGACGTCATCGCCGAGGGGAACGCCGATGCCGCCGCCGACGCGGTCGACGCGAAAAACGAGTTCTTACTGGAGGCGACCGGGCGCGACGCGAAGTCCCGCCGCGACTCGCTGAAGCGCGAGGTCGAAGACGACGCGCCCGACTACTGAGCCGCCGCCGAGTCCCCGTCCGTTCGTCCGGTTCGTTCTCGCAAACGCCGTCCTGGGAGCCGAGCGACCGTGCGACGCTCCCCGGCGGCGAAACCGACCCGGCGAGCGACGCGGCGGACGCCGGAGAGCGCGAGAACCTCAGGATCGATCGGGAAAAAGTTAATTCAAAACTGAGTTAATTCTTCGACAGCTTTAACCGTGCGGCCGGCGAAGGGGAGGTATGAGCATCGAGACAGTGCTACTGGCGGTCGGTACCGAAGACGAGAAGCGAGTCGAGCAGCTGGCCCGGGAGGCGATAGCGGTCGCCGGACCCACGGGCGCGGAGGTCGTGTTGACCCACGTGTTCACCGACGAGGAGTTCGACGGAGTGCGGTCGCAGCTGGGCGTCGACGAGACGAGCGAGGGGTCGACTCCCGACGCGGTCGCCGGGCGACACACCACGACGCGGGCGCTCGCGAAGGCGCTCGACGAGGCCGGCGTCGCCTACTCGGTCCGCGGCGCGGTCGGCAAGCACGCCGACGAGGTCGTCGCGGCGGCGGAGGCGGTCGAGGCCGACCGCGTGGTCGTCGGGGGGCGGCGCCGGTCGCCGACCGGCAAGGCCGTCTTCGGCAGCGTCGCCCAGGACGTCATCCTCTCGGCGCCGTGCCCGGTGACGTTCGTGCGCGAAGTCGCCGCCTGAGAGGGCGACGACCCCGCGTCGGATGAGTCCCCGTCGGAGGGATCCCCGTCGGAGGAGGCCCGACGTAACGGTCCCCGGAAGCGTCCAGTTTAAGTGACACCGGTCCGCGGTTCTACCCGATGTACTACGTGGGCGTCGACCTCGGGGCGACGAACGTCCGAGCGGTCGTCGGCGACGACGCGGCGACGATCCTCGGATCGGACGATCGGGGGACCCCCCGCGGTCCGAACGGGATCGCCGTGACCGAGGCCGTGCTCGGCGTCGTTCGCGGGGCGTGCGCCGACGCCGAGGTCGACCCGACCGAGGTCGTCGCGGCCGGGATCGGCTCGATCGGCCCCCTCGACCTCGCAGCCGGGGTCGTCCAGGGTCCCGCGAACCTCCCCGACACCGTCGAGCGGATCCCGCTCGTCGGACCGCTCTCACAGCTGCTCGACACCGAGCGGATCCACCTCCACAACGACACCGTCGCCGGCGTGATCGGCGAGCGGTTCCACGCCGAGCGCAACCCCGACGACATGGTGTACCTCACCATCTCCTCGGGGATCGGCGCGGGGGTCGCCGTCGACGGCAACGTGCTCTCGGGGTGGGACGGCAACGCCGGCGAGGTCGGCCACATGACCGTCGACCCCCACGGCTTCATGACCTGCGGCTGCGGGCTCGACGGGCACTGGGAGGGGTACTGCTCCGGCAACAACATCCCGTTGTACGCCCGCGAACTCCACGCGGAGGACCCCGTCGAGACCTCGCTTCCCGTCGAGGACCCCGACTTCTCCGCGGTCGACGTGTTCGAGGCGGCCGGCGACGACATCTTCGCCGACCACGTGATCGACCAGGTCGCCCACTGGAACGCCATGGGCGTCGCCAACGTGATCCACGCGTACGCCCCGCTCGTCGTGAGCGTCGGCGGCGCGGTCGCGCTCAACAACCCGGAGCGGGTGCTCGACCCCATCCGCGAGAAGCTCGCCGACATGGTGTTCATCAACGTCCCGGAGGTCCGGCTCACCGACCTCGGCGACGAGGTCGTCGTGAAGGGGGCGCTGGCGAGCGCGCTCACCGGCGGCACGGGCGACCGCTCGCGGCTGGAGACGTCGCCGGGGTGAGCGACTGTAGCGGCGACCGCCGTCAGTCCTCGAACTCCGTGAGCTCCGGGTCGACCTCCGGGTCGACCGCGTCCCGCGTCTCCAGGTACGCGTCCCGGTAGCGCCAGATCTTCCGCAGGAGGACGTAGCCGAACGCGCCCTGGAACGCGAGGACGAAGAGGAACAGCACGGAGAGCTGGGGCAGCCCCGTGAACGCGGGAATGGCGGTCGTGACCGGACCGACGAGCGTGTTGTACAGCGCGTGGATCGCGGCCGCGATGACGAGCCCCTTCACGACGATCGGACCGCGGTGCTCGGGGTTGAACTTGGCGAGCCCGAGGTAGTACCCCGCGAACGCCGAGTAGACGACGTGGCCCGGCCCGGCGAGCGCGCGCAGCGCCGTGATCCCGTCTCCCGCGCCGAGGACGGCTACCCCGAGCGTCAGCTCCGACATCTCGACGTTCTGAGCGATGTACACCAGGTTCTCGATGACGGCGAAGCCGAGCCCGGCGATCGCGCCGTACACCGCGCCGTCGACGACGGCGTCGAACCGGTCGTCGGTGTACGCGTACAGCCGGACGGCGAGCAGCTTCACCGTCTCCTCGATGGGGCCGACGATGACGAAGAAGAAGAGGACGAGTCCGGGGAATCCGAGCGGGGAGAAGAGCGGCTGCGCGTAGCTGTTGAGCACGGCGGCGAACGTCGCCGTCAGGATCGACAGCAGGAACGTCGCCACGAGCAGCGAGAGCGGCTCCCCCGTCGTGACGTCGGAGACGTACACGTACGCGGCGAGCCCGAACGCCGGAATCGCGGAGAGCCCGACGAGCATGGCGACGGCGGGGTCGAAGACGAGCCCGAGGCCGAACGAGCCGAGGATCGTGAGGAGCCCGAGGAAGGCGACGAACACGACCAGCCCCTTCGCCGATCGGGTGATAAGCCAGTACAGCGCGACGGAGAGCCCGTCGAGGGAGGTGCGCTCCTCCCACGTGGCGATGTCGTAGAGGTCGCGGTCGCCCTCGGCGCGCGACTCGACCGGATCCGATCGAGATGGCATGCGCCCCGATTCGGCCCGAGGCAACTTAAGCCGTGGCCGGGCGGGACGCGTCCCTCCCGCTCCCCGCGCCGAGGCGACGGAGTTGAAACCGCGGCGCCCCAAGGGGCGGTATGCACTTCGACCGACGGACCCAGCGGGCGCTCCGGGAGGCGGGGCTCGACGCGAACGCGATCGCAGACGCCTCCGACCGCGTCGCCGAACTGGTCGCCGAGGACGCCGACCGCCTGCGGGAGTTCTTCGCGGCCGACGGCCCGTACCACTCGGACATGGAACTCGCCCACAGCACCGCCGAGACGCAGGAACACCCGACCGCGGACGTCGACGTCTTCACCCACGGAAGCGACCTCCGCGGGTACCTCTCGCTCGACGGGTGGGGCGTCCCGATCGAGGGCGGGCGGGTGTTGCGGACGGCGGCGGCCGAAGGCGGCGACGTCGACGAGAGCGAGGCCGCCACCGAAACGCCCGTCCTCGTCGAACTCTCGCTCGGCGAGACGATCCACGACCGGGTCCGGTTCGCGCGCGACCCGGAGGAGCTGTGAGCGCTCCCGTCCGCGTCCGCGGGATCTACGCGACGGCGCTCACGGAACTCCTGCTCGACGCGGGCCACGAGGTCGTCGACGCGTCACCGCCGATCCGCCGGCGCTTCGACGAGGAGTTCGGGAACGCCCCTCCGGACGTTCGGGTCGAGACGACGGGCGACCGGCAGGGCGTCGGCGTCCACGGCGACCCCGACGCGGTGGCGTCAGTGCGCGAGCGGCTCCGAGACGTGGGAGTCGACGCGCTGGCGTGGACCGACCCGACACCGCCCGGGACCGTCCTCGACGGCGAGGTGACCGAGACGCTCGGCGACGGAGCGGTGGTGGCGCTCCGCGTCGGTGGAGGAGACGGCGGCGCGGAGAGCGGCGGCGTCACCACCGCCGAGGGGTACCTCCCGTACGAGGCGGTCGACGACCGCGTCGAGACCGGGGACCCGGTTCGGGTGCAGGTCCGCGAGTCCGCGGCGCCGTGGACGGCCCACCGCCCGGAGCTCGACGGATCGGTACGCGCCGGCGGTGAACTCGTCGCGCTCGAACCGGGCTCCGGCACCCGGGTCGACGTGCGCGACGACGCGGCCGCCCGGGAGCTGGCGGGGATGCTCGACCTGCTCGGGTTAGAGCCTCCCGACGAGTGGCGGGCGGCCTGGAAGCCGCCCGCGGTCGACGCCGACACGGAGGAGCTGGAGGCGGGGCTGGAGCGCGCCGTCGCGGCGGCCGAGGGGCTCGAGGACGCCGTCGACGCGGCCGGCGGCGTCGGCGTCCTCGACGACGCGGGGCGGCTCCGCGACGAGCCGCTGGCGTCGCCGGACGCGGGCGCGTGGGTGTGGTTCGGCCGCGAGAGCCGGTTCGCGCTCGACGACCGACGCCGCGAGGCGGCGGCGACGATGCCGGGCCACCATCGGGTGAAAGCGGGGTCGGCGGACGCCTCGTCCGGCGTCGACCTCGCGGAGGCGCTCTGCGAGCCCGACCCGGACGCTCCGTTCCCGTTCGGCGTCGTGACGGACGCGTTCGGTCCGAGCGAGGGCGACGCTATCCGGCTCGAACACGGGAAGCCCGACGGCCGGCTGATCACGCTCGGCGAAGCGACGGTGACTGCGGTCGACGCCGACGGCTCGGTGACGGTCGAACGGGAGATGACCGGCGGCGGCACCTACGACGGGCTGAACGTGCCCCGCGAGGCCGGCGACGTCGCGGAGACGAGCCTGAAGGAGGGTCGGTGGTGGTACCCGACGACGTACCGCGGACGCGACGGAACGGTGCGGGGCACCTACGTCAACGTCTGCACCCCGGTCGAGGTGTTCCCGGACGCCGCCCGCTACGTGGACCTCCACGTCGACGTGGTGAAGCGTCCAGACGGGACGGTCGAGCGCCTCGACGACGACGAGCTGCGGGACGCGGAGGCCGCCGGCGACGTGCCGGAGCCCCTGGCGGAGAAGGCGCGGGGCGTGGCGTCGGCGCTGGAGAACGCGCTCTGACGCGCGGCGACGACGCCGAGGGGCCGGTGGCGGGTAATTTTAACTCGGTTGCGGATGCGAGAAACACCTCTCGTTCGTTACAATAACATTATCAATCATCGCATACACGACCGATCCAGAATGGACGAGATAAAATCTCAGCACAAATTCGAGGAGACGAGCCGACGGGGGTTCCTCGGCGGCGTGGGAGCGCTCGTGGCCGCGGCCGCGTACTCGCGAGACGTGTCGGGGGCGGCCGCGAAGACGGTGGAAAACGCCGACGACGATCCGGTACAGACCGTCGAATCGCCGGACGGCTCGATCGCGGTCACGGTCGACGTCGACGACGGGATTCCGACCTACGAGGTCGCCCGCGACGGGACGACGTACGTCGAGCCGTCGACGGTCGGGTTCGACTTCCGGAACCAGCCCGCGTTCGGGGCGTCAGCGGCCGAATCCGGCGGCGAGGGCGTTCCCTTGACCGTCACGGGCACCGAGCGCGAGGCGGCCACCGAGCGGTGGGAGCCGGTGTGGGGTGCGTTCGACGAGGTGTCGGCCGACTACAACGACCTGCGCGTCGGGCTCACCGACGGGGAGGCGGACGGGGGCGACGGACCCGGCAGCGACGGGGTGGGGGGCCGGGCCGCGACCCTCCACGTTCGGGTCTTCGACGACGGGGTCGGGGTCCGGGTCGTCCTCGGCGAGGGGTTCGCGAGCAACGCGGAGCGGGCGGTGATCGAGTCGGAGAACACCGAGGTCGCGTTCGCGGAGGACTACGACGCGTGGTGGATCGCGAACGAGGTGACGAACCCGCGGTACGAGCAGGAGTACGCGGAGACGCCACTCTCGGAGATCCCCGGCGGGACCCGGGAGACGCGACCGACGGACACGCCGATCCGGACCGGCGCGCACACCCCGCTGACGGTCGACGCGGGCGACGCGTACCTGAGCGTCCACGAGGCGAACCTCGACGACTACGCCGCGGCGACGCTCGCGCCCCTCGACGACGACGGCGGCACCGCGTTCGCCACGGCGCTCACGCCGCTCCCCGACGGGACGAAGGCGTCGCTCGCGCTCCCCGCGGCGACGCCGTGGCGGACGATCCAGCTCGCGGAGCGTCCGGGCGGGCTGATCGAGTCGCAGCTTGTCCCCCTGCTGGCCGACCCGATCGACGAGTCGGCGCTGCCGACCGCCGGCGGCGGGCCCGACGCCGACTGGATCGAACCCCGGAAGTACGTCGGCATCTGGTGGACGATGATCGCGGGGCAGGCGAACTGGGAGTACCGGTCGGACGACGAGGTCAGGGCCGACGACGGCAACCCGGCCGCGTACATCCACGGCGCCAGAACCGAGCGAATGAAGCGGTACATGCGGTTCGCGAGCGAGAACGGGATCGACAGCGTGCTCGTCGAAGGGTGGAACGAGGGGTGGGACACCTACCCCGGCGACGGCACCGGCTTCGGCTTCGGCGTCGACGACTCGTACCCCGACTTCGACGTGCAGGAGGTGACCGACTACGGGGCCGACCTCTCCGACCCGGTCGAGATGACGATCCACAACGAGACCGCGGGGAACATTCCGCAGTACGAGTCCGCGATCCTCGATGCGGACGTGTTCGCGGGGTACGAGAGCCAGGGGATCGGCTCGATCAAGAACGGCTACGTCTCCGACCCCGGGCTCGGGATCGACGGCGACGGCGCCGAGCCGACCCACAACCAGCACAACCAGCTCGCAGTGAACCACCACCGGCTGGTGATCCGCGAGGCCGCCGCCAACCGCCAGCTGCTGGAGATCCACGAGGGGATCAAGCCGACCGGCGAGATCCGAACCTACCCGAACGTGGCGAACCGCGAGGTCGTCAAGGCCCAGGAGTACGACGGCTTCGGCCAGCTCGGCTCGAACGTCGGGCGCGACCACCACGTCACGCTCCCGTTCACGCGGAACCTCGCGGGACCGGTGAGCTACCAGCCGGGCATCTTCGACATCACGTTCAACGACGACCGCGGCGACCAGGTCCAGACGACCCGCGCGAAGCAGCTCGCGATGTACCCGACGTACCTCAGCGGGCTCCAGATGGCCGCCGACCGGATCGAGGCGTACGTCGACGAGACGTTCGAGGTGGGCGAGACGCTCCACGCGGCCGCTGGCGAGCTCGACGGGCTCGTCACCGACGACTCGTGGCGGAACGCGTTCGGGACCAACTTCGTCGCGGTCGACCCCAACCGCGCGCCGAGCGGGTCGTCGGTCTCGTTCGCGGTTCGCGACGTTCCCGCGGCCGGAACGTACGACCTCCACCTCCGGTACGCGAGCGCTCCGGAGGAGAACGCGGGGCGCGTGGTCGACGCCGGGGGACCGCGCGCGACGCTGCGAGTCAACGACGACCGCCGGGCGATCGAGCCCGCGTTCACCGACTACTGGGACGACTGGGACGTGTTCACGACCGAGGTCGAGCTCGACGCGGGCGACAACGAGGTCGCAATCGAGATCGACTACGCGGAAGGCGACGACGGGTTCACGGGCGACGTCGGCGGGTTCAACCTCAACGCGGTCGCCGTCGCCGAGTCCGGCGAGCCGTCGCCGGTCCCGGCGGCGTACGAGGGGTACACGCCCGAGAACGAGAACTTCGACGCCGAACCGGAGTTCGGCTTCATCGAGTCGGTGCCGGCGGCCGGCTGGGACGAGACCCGCGTCGTCGGGTCGGCGATCGGCGCGCACCTCACGATCGCGCGCCGGCACGGCGACGAGTGGTACCTCGGCGTCATGACCGACGGCGACGGGCGGGCCGTCGACGTGCCGCTCGACTTCCTCGCGCCCGGCAACTCGGGCGAGAAGGGGGGCGGGAACGAAAACGGAAACGGAAACGGAAACGGTCGAAACGGCCCGAAGTACGTTGCCGAGATATACGCGGACGCGCTCGGCGGGGGCGTCGACGCCGATCCGACCGGCGTCCGCATCGACGAGGCGGTCGTCACGCCGAGTACGACCCTGTTGGCGTCGCTGACGCCGAGCGGCGGGACGGCGGTGAAGCTGCGCCCGGCGCGGGGCTCCGAGAGCGACCGACTGCCCGGGTACGAGCGTCCGGAGCAGGACCTCTCGATCGAGATCGCCGACGACGCCGGTCTCGAGGAGGCGTTCATCACGGCGACCGGTTCGAACGACACGGAGTTCGTCGGCGGGACCAACGTCGAGATCCTCGTCGACGACGACGTCGAGGCGGTCGCGAACGTCCGGCTCCCGCCGAACGCGAGCGACGAGACGATCGAACTCGGCTACCGGATCTCGACCATCGGCACGTTCGAGGTCGCCGTGCGCGACCCCGCGAGCGGCGACGAACTCGCCGCGGGGAGCGTCACGGTCGCCCCCGGAGACGTGGTCGCGGAGTTCACCGACCCGCAGGGGGACGACGACGGCCCCGGCGAGTACGTCTACCCGACCGACGGCGCGTTCCGTGAGGGCGCCTTCGATCTGCGTTCGTTCCGCGTCCTGGAGACCGAGGAGGAATACCGGTTCACCTTCGAGGTCGAGACCCTCTACGACACGTTCGGCGGCGAGTTCTCGCCGCACTACTTCCTCGTGTACCTGCGTGACCCGTCCGACGACGGCGGGCGGACGACCGCCCTCGACGACCTCGGCCTGACCGCGACCTTCGCGGAGCCGTGGCAGTACCGCGTCGCCGTCAGCGGATTCGGCGGCGGCGTCGTCGACGCCGACGGCACGGACCTTGCAACGCCGGAGACGTTCGTCGACTTCGACGCGAACACGGCGGTGATCTCGATCCCGAAATCGGCGGTCGGCGACGCGGACCTCGCGGACTGGGAAGCGGTCCCGGTCGTCGGGTCGGAGGACCGCGGTTCGCTCCGACCGGTTCAGGTCGAGGCCGGCGCCTTCGTGTTCGGCGGCGCCCGGGAGGGGGCGGTCGACAACGCGCCACAGGTGATCGACCTGCTCACGCCGGAGGGGACCTCGCAGGCGGACGCGCTCGACTACGACGCGGACGCGCCCGCGACGCTGCCGTTCGTGTCGCTGTAGAGGCGGGCGCGGGTGGCGCAGGTGGCGTGGGCGCAGGCGACGCCGCGCGGCGCGTCTCCGCGTAGCGTTTAAAAGTGGTTCGCGGGCTCGGTCTCGTGTTTCAGCTCGCCGCCGCGGCCGCCCTCGACGGTGGAGGCGCCCTGGTCGCCCGAGGAGGCGGTCCGGACCGTCACGTTCTCCACCTCGTCGAAGTCCATGATAAGGTCGCGTCGGATGTTGTCGGCCGTGATGTTCGAGATGCCGCAGCCGGAGCAGGTGCCGCCGAGCTCGACGACGACCTCGCCGGTGTCGGGGTCGGCCTCGCGCACGACGCTCGTGCCGCCGTGCATCTGGATGATCGGCATCTGCCCGACCATCCACCGCTCGACCCGGTCTGCGAGGCTGTCGTCGCTCTCGTCGCTCATTACCTCGTATTGGCGGCCGAGCCTATGGAAGCTTGCGGTTTTCGCGGTCGCTGCTGAGGCGAAACGAACTGTGTCACCGTCGATCCGGGGAGACTCCGGCGGAGAACCCGGATCCGGTCACTCGTCGCGGTCGTCGGCGGCGTCCGACTCGCTCGGGAGGCGAGTCGGGTCCGCGGGGTCGTCGCCGTGCATGGTGTCGTCGCGTTCGAGCAGGTACAACAGCGGCCCCAGGACGGTCAACACGAGGACGCCGGGCAGCGGCGCGTCGGGGACGAGAACTGCGGTGAGCAGGCTCGCGCCGCCCGAGACGACCACGAGGGCGGCCCAGAGCGGCGGGGAGCCGAGGTCGACGCCGACGCGCGCGGCGTCGCGGTAGACGGCCGCGGCGACGAGCGCGACGACGGCCGCCCCGCCGCCGGCGACGACGGCCGTGGTGACGGACATACGGGCGGTTGGGGCGAGGCCGGAAAAAGGGTGTCGAGCCGACAGCAGGGCGGGACGACGAGAGCGGTGGCAGGGTGAGAAGAGCGCGCGAGAGACGAGAACCGCGAGCACGGGCCGAGGAGCGGTGAGACGGTCCGCGGCGGACGGTTACGGCGCCTCGCCGGTTTCGATGCTGAAGGAGTCGCGCGGGTACGCGACGCAGGTCAGGGTGTAGCCGTCGTCGATCTCGGCCTCCTCTAACATCTGCTGGTTGTCGTGCTCGACGAAGTCCTCCGAGGGACCGTCGGTGATCCGGCCGGCACAGGAGACGCACTGGCCCTGTCGGCAGGCGTACGGGAGGTCCCAGCCCTGGTCTTCGCCTTGATCTAAGATCGGCTGGTCGTTCGAGAGCTCGACCGTCTCGCCCTGCTTGACGAACTCGACCTCGAAGTACTCGACCTCGTCTTCGGGGATGTCGCCGGGGCCGGCGCTGGCCTCGCTCCCGTCCTCCAGTTCGCCCTCCTCGCCGTCGCCGCCGGCGGGGATGGCGCCGCCTCCGCCACCGCCGCCGATGGCGCGGTTTCCGGGCTCCGGGAAGTCGGTCTCGGGGACCGCGGCCGCGCGGTGTTCGAGCACCTCGTCCGAGATGTCGGTCGTGGGCTCCCAGCCCGTCCCCTTCAGACTGCCGACGAAGACGACGAGCAGCGTCGCGATCGCCCCGAGAACGATCGCGGGCATGTTCGCGATGTTCGCAATGAGCGGGTTGAGCATACGAACCGATATGGAGAGGTGGCATAAGGCCGTTTTGATCGGTCCAACCGGACGAGAGTCCCGACGCGGAGGACCGGAGGGCCCACCACGCCACGGAACGCACCTTTTATCGGCCGAGCGGCCGACAGGACGGCCATGCAAGTGAAATCGCGGCACCACCTCCGGAGCGACGACATCGCGGCCATCCGCGAGGCGGTCGCCGACCACCTCGGCGTCGACATCGACGGCGACGCGTTCGAGTTCGTCGAGTTCGTGGACGCGAACTACGAGCTCGTCCTGGTCGACGGCGAGCCCGCGGTGTTCTACGTCGACGACGACGAGCCGTTCCTCACCGTCCGGGGCGCGAACGACTACGAGCCGGAGACGGGGGTCGTCACGGTCGATGCGGGCGCGATCTCGTTCGTCTCCGACGGCGCCGACGTGATGCGCCCCGGCATCGTCGAGGCCGACCCGGAGGTCCGCGAGGGCGACCTCGTCGTTATCGCGGAGGAGACCCACGGGAAGGTGCTCGCGGTCGGTCGCGCGCTGGCCGACGGCGACGAGATGGTGGGTGACAGCGGGAAGGTCGTGGAGTCGATCCACCACGTCGGCGACGAGCTGTACGAGTTCTCGGCGTGAGGACCGGATCGATTCGGCTGATGAATCACACGAGCGAGACGACGACCTCTTTTAAATAACGAAGCGGTGGCGTCGCCAGCGCTATGCGCCGGCTGCCAGAGGCGCGAAGCGCCTCGCTGCCGCGAGGGCGAAGACGGGCGACGCAAGGACCACAGGAGCGAACGAAGAGGACCGCAGCGAGCCCCTCGAGTCCTCGCGGCTGGGGCTTCCCGGTCTCGGTGTCGATCAGTGATTCATAAACAGCTGCGTACGGCCGAGCGGTCGCAGACGTGTCGGTTGCCGCCACCGATCGCTCGCCAGCGACGAGCGTGTATCGGCGATCGCTCCGCGCCTTTTAATCGCCTCGGCCGTGACGCGAGACGTAATGACCGCGATCCGGGTGTTAAGCTACAACGTCCGCTACGCCAACCGCGGCGACCACCACGACGCCTGGCACGAGCGACGCGACGCGATCGGGCGGCTCGTCCGCTTCCACCGCCCGGACGTCGCCGCCTTTCAGGAACCGCTCCCCGACCAGCGCGCGGACCTCCGCGAGCGACTCTCCAGCTACGAGTTCGTCGGGCGGGGGCGTAAGGCCGACGGCGAGGGCGAGGGGTGCCCGATCGCGGTCCGCTCCGACCGCTGGGCGGTCGTCGCGAGCGACACGTTCTGGCTCTCCGAGACGCCGAACGAGCCGTCGATCGGCTGGGACGCGGACTACCCGCGAATCGCGACGTGGGCGCGGGTCCGAGCGGCCGACCGCGACCCCGGCGCCCCCGCGGAGCTGCTCGTCGTCAACACGCACTTCGACCACGTGAGCGCCCGCGCGCGACGCGAGTCCGCGCGGCTCCTCCGCGAGCGGCTCCCGGCGCTCGTGAGAGCGAACTCGACCGGCGGCGACGCCGGCCGGTCGGTCCCGCTCGTGTTGGTCGGCGATCTCAACTGCACGCCGGGATCGGACCCGCACCGGATCCTCCTCGGCGACGGTCCGGAGGCGGCTTTCGAGGGTGCCGGAAGCGCGGACGACGCCGGGATCGCGCTCCGCGACGCGGCCGCGACCGCCGAGCTCAGACACGGCCCGCAGACCAGCCTCACCGACTTCTCGCGGCTGATCCACGGCCGCCGGATCGACCACGCGCTCGTCACGCCCGAGCTCGACGTCGAGGCGTTCGCGACGCTGACCGACCGCGACGACCGCGGCCGGTACCCGTCCGACCACCTGCCGATCCTGACGCGGCTGGGGCTGTAGCGGGGGGCGGCTCCCTCCCTCGCGGCTCACTCCTCGTCGGTCCCGTCGCCCTCGTGGGCCTCGTCGCTCTCGTCGGCCCCGTCGCGCTCCTCCCCGTCCGTCTCGTCCCCGTACTTCTCGAGGGCCGCCTCGTAGCCGCGCTTCGCCGCCTCGTACGTCTCGCGGAGGTCGGCCACCGGCGTCTCGGTGGCGTCGACGCGGAGGTCGTCGTAGTAGGGGTCGTCCTCGTCCGTCTCCGTGTTCCGGACCAGCAGGGCCGCGGACTGGACCTCCAGGTCCTCCCGCCTGTCGCCGCCGGCGGCCTGGCCCGCCGCGAGCGCGTCGATCAGCCGCTCCGCGAGCGGGGCGTCGCCGTGCGCGTCGGACGCGTAGGCGGCCGCGGTGTCCTCGACCACGTCCTCACCCGTCAGGAGGTTGCCGGCGACGGTGTAGTTCTCGCCGACGACGTGACCGTACCAGTCGTGACACTCCTCGCCGGAGAACGCGAACGTCCCGTCGGCGTCGACGCCGTGGAGCTGGCGCTGCTCGCGCCCCTCGTCGGCGTTCAACAGCGCCTCCAGGGCGTCCTCGACCGCGAGCCCGTCGCCGAGGTACTCGATCCCCTTCCGCCCGAGCTCGACGTTGACGAGCGACTGGGTCGCCACCGCGCCGTCCGCCGACGCGAACGGACACAACGTGCCGACCCCCGGCAGCCGGGTGGTCACCGCCACGCCGTAGCGGACCTGGTCGTCGCCGCCGTCGTCGGTGTACCGCTCGCGAACGCAGATGCTGAACGTCACATCCGTCGTCTGCGACGGACCGGCAAAAGCCCCCGCTCCGGGGTCGAAGTTTCCGGTTTCGGGCGGTCTCGTCGGCGGTTCGACGCGGGGAAAACCGGGGTGCGAGAGGCGGTCCGCGCCCTCGAGGCTCGTGCGAATCGCCGACACACTTATGAGTGAGAATCCCTCCCATACTAATAGCCTCGGTTACGGGCGAAACAGTGGCCCGCGGTGGGTCCCCCTCGACGACAGCGGCGTTGCGGCTCGATGAGCCGTCGTTCCGGCACGGAGAGCCGTGCGGCCGCGCAGTCAGATCGTCGGGCCCTCGCCCGTCCGAGCCACGTGATACAATGGCAGACCGACACACGCTCCAACGGCTCAGCGAGGAGTACCGGACGAACGTCCCGGACGACCTCCGGGAGCCCCGCTCGTTCGACTGGTACCTCGACGCGCTGTACGAGGAGCCGCGCATCGCGCGGAACGCCCACCAGCGCGTCGCCGACATGTTCGACCACTACGGCACGCGGTACGACGAGGAGCGCGGCGTGGTGGAGTACGCGCTCGCCGCGGACGACCCCCTCCACGACGGCGAGAACGTGTTCTACGGCCGCGAGGTCCACGAGGCGATCCACGAGTTCGTCAACAAGGTGAAGTCGGGTGCCCGCCGACTCGGCCCCGAAAAGCGGATCAAGCTCCTCCTGGGCCCGGTCGGCTCCGGGAAGTCGCACTTCGACTGGCTCACCCGCCGGTACTTCGAGGCGTACACGCGCGAGGAGGCCGGCCGGATGTACACCTTCCGCTGGGTGAACCTCTGTTCAGTGATCGACGACCAGGACCCGGGCGACGACGAGGTCCGCTCGCCAATGAACCAGGACCCGCTCGTGCTCCTCCCGCGCCCGCAGCGCGAGGCGGTGATTGACGAGATCAACGAGCGGCTCGACGCCCCCTACACCCTCCGGAACGACCAGCACCCGGACCCGGCCTCGGAGTTCTACCTGAACGAGCTGCTCGCGCGCTACGACGACGACTTGGAGCGCGTGCTCGACGAACACGTCGAGGTCGTCCGGCTCGTCGCCGACGAGAACCGCCGGGAGTGCATCGAGACGTTCGAGCCGAAGGACAAGAAGAACCAGGACGAGACGGAGCTCACCGGCGACGTCAACTACGCGAAGCTCGCCGTCTACGGCGAGTCCGACCCGCGCGCGTTCGACTACGCCGGGGCGTTCTGTAACGCCAACCGCGGGCTGTTCTCCGGCGAGGAGCTGCTCAAGCTCCAGCGGGAGTTCCTCTACGACTTCCTGCACGCCTCCCAGGAGTCGACGATCAAGCCGAAGAACAACCCCCGGATCGACATCGACCAGGTGATCGTCGGCCGGACGAACATGCCGGAGTACCGCGAGAAGACCGGCGACGAGAAGATGGAGGCGTTCAACGACCGCACCAAGCGGATCGACTACCCCTACGTGCTGGAGTACGAGAGCGAGGCGAAGATCTACGGGAAGATGCTCGCCAACGCCGACGTGCCGAACGTCCACGTCGAGCCGCACGCGCTGGAGATGGCCGGCCTCTTCGGCGTGCTCACCCGGTTGGAGGAGCCCACCGACGAGACGGTGAGCCTCCTCGACAAGGCGAAGGTGTACAACGGCGAGCTCGAAGACGAGGAGATCGACCGCCGGAAGCTCCGGGAGGACGCCGCCGAGCGGGCCGACGTGAGCGAGGGGATGGACGGCGTCTCCGCCCGGTTCATCGGCGACGAGATCGCCGAGGCGATCATGGACGCCACCCACCGCGACCGCGGCTACCTCTCGCCGCTGTCCGTCTTCGACCACTTCGAGGCGAACCTCGGCGGGCACGGCTCCATCGCGGCCGACGACCTCGACCGCTACGAGCGCCTGCTGGAGACCGTGCGCGAGGAGTACCGCGAGCGCGCCATCGAGGACGTCCGGCACGCGCTGGCGTACGACGTCGACGAGCTCCGTCGACAGGGCGAGAAGTACATGGACCACGTGATGGCGTACATCGACGACGCCACCGTCGACGACGAGCTGACGGGGAGAGAGACCGAGCCGGACGAGACGTTCATGCGCGCGGTCGAAGAGCAGCTCGACGTCCCCTCGGACCGGAAGGACGACTTCCGGCAGGAGGTGTCGAACTGGGTCTCCCGGCGCGCCCGCGAGGGGCGCGGCTTCGACCCGCAGGAGAACGACCGCCTCCGACGCGCCCTCGAGCGCAAGCTGTGGGAGGACAAGAAGCACAACATCAACTTCTCCGCGCTGGTCTCCGCGACCGACCTCGACGACGAGGAGCGCAGCGCGTGGGTCGACGCCCTGGTCGACCGCGGCTACTCCGAGGACGGCGCGGCGGAGGTGCTGGAGTACGCGGGCGCCGCCGTCGCTCGCTCGGAGATCGAGAACGGCGGGGATTGAGATGAGCGAGCGCGACCGGTCCGACGACCGCAACCGGGCTGACGGCGATTGCGACCGACCCGACGGCGAGGGGTTCGTCCGGGCGGCCGACGAGAGCCTGCGGGGCGCGTACGACCCGCCGATGGGCCTCGAGGAGTACGTCGACCGCGTGTTGGAGAACCCCGTCGCCGCCGCCTCCGGCGCGCGGTATATCCTCGCGGCGATCGAGTCGGAGGGCACCCGCGAGGTCCGCGAGCGCGGCGAGCGGCTGGAGCGGTACCGCTTCTTCGACGACCCGTTCAACGGCGGCGAGCACGCCGTGCTCGGCAACACCGCCGCGCTCAACGCGTTCGTCGACGACCTCCGGGCCGCCGCGGCGGGCCGCGGCAACGACGAGACGATCGTCTGGATCGACGGCCCCACGGCGACCGGGAAGTCGGAGTTCAAGCGGTGTCTCGTGAACGGGCTCCGGGAGTTCTCGAAGACGGAGGCCGGCCGCCGCTACACCGTCGAGTGGAACGTCACCGGCGCCGGCGGCGGGCTCGGCGGCGCGGGCGGCCTCTCGTACGGCGACGGCGGCGACGCCGCCGCGTGGTACCGCAGTCCGGTGCAGACCCAGCCGCTCTCCGTGTTCCCCGAGGGCGTCCGCGAGTCGG
>NZ_JAXRUU010000041.1:0-30027 GCF_034497445.1 Halorubrum sp. AD140 | reverse complement strand
CAGTCCGCGTTCAAGCAACTGATGCGGGAGGGCCGCGACGTGAGCGGCCAGACGGACCTCCTCATGGAGCCCGGCTTCTCCGTCGACGATCTGACGGCGACCACCGAACAGTAGCTTTTCGCCGCTGTGCGTCCTAGCGGTGTCAGATGCCTCCCGAGCCGTCCAGCGACGAGCCGAAAGAGCCCACGAGCGGCTTCTTCGCCTCGTTCGTCCGAGAGTGTTCGGACCCGGTCGTCACGATCGACGGTGACGGGACGATCGTCTACGCGAACCCCGCGGTCGGTACCGTTCTCGGGTACGACCCCGAAGACCTTCGCGGACGGCGGCTCGCGACGCTGATCGCCGCGGACGCCACCGACGAGCGAAAGCGGTCGCTCCGCCGACGTCTCGGAGATCCGGCGGGGATCGACGAGATCGGGAGCGTCGCGTTCCCCGTCGCCCGCGCGGACGGCCGGACAGAGGTGTTCTCGGTCCGGTTTCACCGGCACGCTGCTCCGAATCGGAACTCGGCCGTCTCGGACTCGAACGACGACTCACACGACGCCGACCCCGTCTACACCGGTGTGTTCCGAGACGGCGTCGAGGAGGTTCAAACCCGCGATCTCGACACCTTTCGGAACCTCGTCGAACACGCCGGTCACGCGATCTACGTAACGGACACGGACGGAACCATCCAGTACGTCAATCCGGCGTTCACGGAGCACACCGGCTACGGCGCGGCCGAAGCGATAGGGGAGACGCCGGCGATACTCAACTCCGGCGAGATGCCCGACGAGTACTTCGAGGCGCTGTGGACGACGCTGTCGTCCGGGGAGGTGTGGGAGGAGGAGATCGTCGACCGTAAGCGTGACGGGAGCCTGTATCGCGCCTTCCAGACGATCGCACCGGTGATGGACAACGCCGGGGAGATCACCCGGTTCGTCGCGATCCAGACCGACGTTACGGACCGGAAGGCGGCGACGGCGCGGCTGCGACAGTACGAGCACATCGTCGAGCGACTCGACGATCCGATCATGCTCCAGCGACGCGACGGGACGTTCGAGCTGCTCAATCAGGCGGTTTGCGAGTTCGCCGGCGTCGACCGTCAGACGCTGTTCGGCTCAAACGAGTTCGCGTTCATGGACCCCGAGGCGGCCGCCGAAATCGACGAGCATCGCCGCGAGGTCCTCGAGACGGAGTCCGTCGTCGAGTACGAGATCTCGCCGACGTTCCCGGAAAGCGGACGGGAGGCGACGTTCAGCACACGCCGGTATCCCTACTACGACGCCGAAGGCGATCTGGCCGGGACGTTCGCAATCTGCCGGGACGTCACCGACCAGAAGGAGCACGAACGAGCGCTCGAGCGGTACGAGCGCGCCGTCAACGGGGCGACGGACCTCATCGCCGCGGTCGATCGCGACGGCCGCTACCTGTTCGCGAACCCTCAGTATCGCGAGTATCACGGGATCGACGAGGGGGAGGTCACCGACCTGACCCTCGCGGACGTCGTCCCCGCGGACGGCTACGAACGCGTCGAAAGTCAGGTCGAACAAGCGCTCCGGGGGTCGACCGTCGAGTACCGGACGAGACGGACCCATCCGACGCGAGGTACGCGGACGTTCGACGTCCGGTACTATCCACTCCAGAACCCTGACGGAGCGGAGCCGGCGGGGGTCGTGGGCGTGCTTCGGGACGTGACGGACAGCGAGAACCGAGCGCGACAGCTCCGCGTCGTCGACCGGATCCTCCAGCACAACCTCCGGAACGCGATGACGGTCATCCGCGGGCGCGCAACGTATCTCACCAGTCAACCGCGCGACGGGGATACCGGAGGCGCCACCGCAGACGGCGACCGCGAGGATTCGGTGGCGGCGGCCGATGCCATCGTCTCGCGGGCCGACGACCTGCTGGAGACGAGCGAGAAGGCCCATCATATCACCGAGATCCTGAGCGACGCGCCGAAGACGGAGCCGATCGACGTGGGTCGGATCGCGCGGCAGATCGTCGACGCGGTGGCCGAGGAGTTCCCCGAGGCGACGATCGACGTGGCGACGCCGGCCGACGGGACCGCCATCGCGTCGGCGACGACGTGGCTCTCGCGGGCGGTAGCAGAGCTGGTCCGGAACGCCGTCGTTCACCACGACGGCGACCGTCCCGCGGTCTCGGTGACGGTTCGAGGTACCGCGGACGCGGTCGAGATCCGGGTCGAAGACGACGGCCCCCGGCTGAACGAGATGAACCGCGACGTACTCGTCAACGGGACGGCGATCGACGCGTTGTATCACGGCAGTGGGCTCGGCCTGTGGCTAGTGTACTGGGTGGTCCAGCAGTCGGGCGGTTCCGCCACCGTCGAAGACGCGACGCCTCGCGGCACCGTGGTCACGCTCACCCTGCCACGAAGCGACCGCTGAGGTTCCCTCGCGGTCGTGTCCCGACGACACCTGCCGCGAAACGTTTATCAATAATAATGTTATATGTTACCACATGCCATTTAGAGAGTCGGGTCGTCGACTGCGACTCCGGCGGACGGGCCACGTCCCGCCAGACGCACGGGTCCGTCACTTCGACGAGTTGAACGAGGACGAACAGAACATGGTCAGCGAGCTCGCCGGACGACCGTGGACGGCGCCAGAGACCGGTGATCTCGACGACGGCGACGTGGTGAAGTTCACCGACTACTACCAGATCCGAGCGCGGTGAAGGCGGTTGTCCCCGCATCAGACGGCTGACGCCCAGGCGTTCCCCCGAAGCGAAGTTGTTTTCGCCCGCCGCGAGAACACTGAACCATGGACAGTGGCGGATCTACCGACATGACGCTCGCGTTCGAGCTGGAGGCGCTGAAGGCGCTCGCCGACCCCAACGACGTGTTCAACAGCGCCCGGCAGTGGACGGAGTACGTCGGCGTGGTCAGCGAGAAGCCGACGTACGTCGTCACGAACTTCACCCGCAAACACCGCGTTCGGCAGGACTTCTTCTCGGGGCCGCGCGGCGTCGAGGAGAGCCTGGAGAACATCGCCGGACAGTTCGACACGGACCGGCACGTGTTCGTCGGCGTGGACGACGAGGACGCCGCCGTCGCCGAGCAGACCGGCTGGGAGTTCCTCCACGTCGAGGACGCCGCGGAGGCCGCGGGCTGGGCTCTCGCCGCCGACGAGCCCGAGGAAGAGCCCGAACCGGAGCCGTCTCGCGACGACTGGCCGTAGTTCGTCCGTCGCGGCGCGCTCGCTCGCCGCGGCGGTCTCGCCGGCCGCGCGCTGGAGAGGTATTTTCACCGTCGACGCGGAACGGTGTGCCATGAGCGACGCCAGCGATCGCGAAGTGGGGGACGAGACTGACGACGACCACGACCATCCTCACGACCACCGCGACCACGACCACCACCACCACGACGCGGAAACCGTCGCGGTCGCGGTCGTGACGGTGTCGTCCTCGCGGACGCTCGACGAGGACCCCTCCGGAGACCACGTCGCCGCGGCGTTCGAGGACGCCGGCCACGAGGTCGTCGTTCGCGAGCTCGTCCACGACGAGTACGACAGCGTTCAGGGGACCGTCGACCGGCTGGCCCGCCGCAGGGACACCGACGTCGTCGTGACCACTGGTGGGAGCGGCGTGACGCCGGACGACGTGACCCCGGAGGCGGTCCGGGGGATCTTCGCGAAGACGCTACCCGGGTTCGGCGAGCTGTTCCGCCGGCTCTCGTACGAGGAGATCGGCACGCGGACGATCGGGTCGCGGGCGACCGCGGGGATCGTGGCCGCCACGCCCGTCTTCTGCCTGCCCGGCTCCGAGAACGCGGTCCGGCTCGGCGTCGACGAGATCGTCCTCCCCGAGGTCGGCCACCTCGTCGGGCTCGCGGGGCGGGACGCCGAAGGCGAGTCCGAGGGCGCGGAGTGATAGCCGCCCGCTCGGCCGACCGAACTCAGACCGACGCGAGGAAGTTCCGGATCAGGTCGTGGCCGGCCGCTGTCAGCACGCTCTCGGGGTGGAACTGCACCGCCTCGATCGGGTGCTCGTGGTGGCGGATCCCCATCACGATCTCGTCGCCGTCGTGGTCGGTCGTGGCGGTCACCTCGAAGCAGTCGGGGACCTCGGTGGCGGCCAGCGAGTGATACCGCCCGGCGCGGAACCCCTGGTCGAGCCCGGCGAACACCCCCGCACCGTCGTGGTCGACCGGGAACGCCTTGCCGTGGATCGGCTCGGGCGCGTGACCGACGGTCCCGCCGTACTCGTACACCGCCGCCTCGAGGCCGAGACAGACGCCGAGCGTCGGGACCTCGGGGGAGAGCTCGCGCAACACCTCCGTCGTCACGCCCACGTCGCGCTCGTTCTTCGGGTGGCCGGGACCGGGGCTGATGAGGACCGCGTCCGGGTCCGCGTCCCGGATCTCCGCCAGCGACGCGGTGTTTTTGAACACCGACACGGCGATCGGCACCGCCGCGTCGGTTCCGGCGTCGCCCTCGCCGCCGAGCGTCTGGTCCGAGACGTACTCGACGAGGTTGTACGTGAACGAGTCGAAGTTGTCGACGACGACGACCCTCATTCCTCGACCTCCGCGCCGGCGGGGAGGGGGCCGTCGGCGTTGGACTCGTCGCTGCCTTCCCGGATGCGGTCGATCGCGGTCAACACGCCGTCCATCTTCTGTTCGGTCTCCTCGTACTCGGCGGTCGGGTCGGAGTCCGCGACGAGGCCGGCCCCGGCGCGGACGGTCACCGCGGTCTGGGGCGCGCCCCCGCCGTCGACGCCGTCGGACGCGGGGCAGTCGTCGAGGGTCGCCGTCCGAATCACGATCGCGAAATCGGCGTCGCCGGTCCACGCGTAGTAGCCGACGCCGCCGCCGTACGCCTCCCGCGGAGTCGCTTCGAGGTCCTCGATGATCTCCATCGCGCGCACCTTCGGCGCGCCCGTGAGGGTCCCGGCGGGGAACGTCGCGCGCGTCGCGTCGAAGGCGTCGGCGTCGGCCGCGAGCGTTCCCGTGACGGTCGACTCGATGTGCTGGACGTGGCTGTACTTCAGCACGTTCATGAACTCCTCGACGCGGACCGACCCCGGCTCCGAGACGCGCCGGACGTCGTTTCGCGCGAGGTCGACGAGCATCGTGTGCTCGGCGCGCTCCTTCCCGTCGGCGAGCATCTCGCCGGCGAGCCGGCGGTCCTCGACCGGGCTCGTCCCGCGGGGACAGGTGCCCGCGATCGGGTTCGAGACGATCCGGTCGCCCTGCACCGACACCAGCGTCTCGGGACTCGCGCCGACGATGCTTCGGTCGTCGTGGCGCAGCACGTACATGTACGGCGAGGGGTTCACCTCCCGCAGCGCCGCGTACAGCCCCAGCGAGTCGACCTCGCCGCGGAGCTCGCGGCTCCGCGAGATCACCCCCTGGTAGATGTCGCCGTCGAGGACGTGACGCTTTGCCGTTCGGACCGCCTCCTCGTACGCCTCCTGAGAGCCGGCCGACTCCTCCTCGACGCGGATCCCGTCGGGTTCCGGCGGCGCGGCGGCGCGCAGTTCGGCGCCGACGCGCTCGGCTTCGGCGACGAGGTCGTCGTAGACGGTCGCGGGGTCGTCGTCGACGCCGATCACTGGCGTGAAGACGAGCTCGACCGTTCCCTCCTTCTCGTCGAAGACGACCGTGCGGGTCGTCAGCGCGAACTCGGCGTCGGGGAAGTCGGTCTCGGGCCGCTCGACGCCGACCTCCTCCAACCAGAGGTCGTAGACGGCCTCGTACGCGAGGAAGCCGACGAACCCGCCGGAGAGGATCTGCCGGTCGGTGTTCGGGAACCCGCGCAGGCTCACGTCGGGGAACGCCGCGCGGATCCGGTCGACCGCGTCGCCGGCGGCGGGGCCGAGGTCGCGCTCGGCGCTCGGCTCTCCGTCCGAACCCGCTCCGACGAACTCCGCGGCCGGTCCGAGCCGGGTCACGTCCGTGCGGTCGGGGTGGACCGAGACGATCGCCTCGGGGTCGTAGCCGACGAACGAGTAGCGGGCGTGTCGGTCCGCCTTCCCGCCCGCCCGGAACGCGCCGTCCGGGTCGCTGGAGGCGACCTTCTCGCCGGACTCCAACAGGAACCCGTACGGCCCCTCGCCGACGAGCGTCGCGTACGCCGCGAGCGGCGTCACGTCGGCGTCGAGTCGGGCGGCCGCGCGGACGATCACCGGCCTCTCGGCGTCGGTGGCGAGTTCGACGAACTCGGCCTTCGAGCGGTCCAGCGGGGAGCCCTCGTCGCTCATGCCAGCTCCATCTCCCGACCCGCGTTGGCGACGAAGCGGGCCACCGCGTTGTGGTCTTTCCGCCCCTCCGAGAGCTCGACGCCCGAGGCGACGTCGACGGCGAACGGGTCGGCGACGCGGACCGCCTCGGCGACGGTGTCGGCGGTGAGCCCGCCCGCGAGCACGACCGGCGACGTGAGCCGGGCGGCGAGGTCGCCCGCCTTCTCCCAGTCGTGGGTCTCGCCGGTGCCGCCGGCGCCCGCCTCGTCGGTCGAGTCGACCACGAGCGCGTCGGCGACCGCGTCGAACTCCTCGGCGCGGGCCGGGTCGGCTGCGTCGACCGCGAGCAGCACCTTCCGCTCGGTCTCCGCGCGGATGAACCGGATCTCGTCGGCGGTCCACTCGCCGTGGAGCTGGAGCGCGTCGGGACCGATCGTCCGGACCAGCTCCACCGCGCGCTCGGCCGAGTCGGGCATGGTGACGAGCGTCGCGGTGACGAACGGCGGCACGTCCGCGAGCAGCTCGGCGGCCGTCGCGGGGTCCACCTCCCGCGGGGAGTCGACCGGCACCTCCGAGATCACGCCGACCGCGTCGGCGCCCGCGTCGACCGCCGCCCGGAGGTCCGCGCCGCGCGTGAGCCCGCAGATCTTCACCCGCGCCATCAGTCGTCGTCCTCCGAGCCCGCGGGGGTCTCCGTTTTCGGGGCCTCTCCGTCCCCGCAGAGCGCGGCGAACTTCTCGGCGGCCGCGCCGGAGTCGATCGCCTCGGCCGCGCGCTCGACGCCCGCCGCGAGCGTGTCGGCCTCGCCGGCGACGTAGATCGCCGCCCCGGCGTTCGCCAGGATCAGGTCGCGCTTCGGCCCCGTGACCGAGCCGTCGACGATCCCCCGCAGGTCGGCCGCGTTCTCCTCGGGCGTCCCGCCCGCCACGGCCTCGATGGGTGCGCGGTCGAGTCCCAGCTCCTCCGGCGTGATAGCGAACTCGGTCACCTCGTCGCCCCTGACCTCGGCGGCGACCGTCTCGTCGTGGATCCCGATCTCGTCCATCCCCGCGCCGTGGACGACGAGCGCGTGCTCGACGGGCATGTGCGCGAGCGACCGGGCGATCGTCCCCACGAGCCCGGGGTCGTACACGCCGAGCACCTGGGCGTCGGCGCCGGCGGGGTTGGTGAGCGGGCCGAGCACGTTGAAGATCGTCCGCATCCCGAGCTCCTTGCGCGGGCCGATGACGGCCTTCATCGCCGGGTGGAAGACGGGCGCGAGCATGAACCCGATCCCGTCGGTCTCGATCGCCGCCTCGACCGCCGGCGGCTCCGCCTCGACGTCGGCCCCCGCGACCTCCAAGACGTCTGCGCTCCCCGAGGACGAGGAGACGGAGTAGTTGCCGTGCTTGGCGATCGGAACGCCCGCGCCCGCGGCGACGATCGCGGCCGTCGTCGAGACGTTGATCGTGTCGTAGTCGTCGCCGCCCGTCCCGCAGGTGTCGACGAGGGGCTCGCGGTCCGGCTCGACCGTCCGGGCGGCGTCGCGCATCCCCTGCGCGAATCCGGCGATCTCGGCCTCCGTCTCGCCCTTCGCCCGGAGGGCGGCGAGGAGGGCGCCGATCTGGGCCTCCGTGGCCTCCTCGAAGACGAGCCGCGCGGCCTCGCGCGACTCCTCGACAGTGAGATCCGCCCCGTCCGTCACGCGCTCGACCGTGTCGTTGATATCCATAGTGTTCACCGATGTATTACTTCGCGTTGTAATGTACAAGTCTGTACACCAATTTAACGCTGTCGCCGCGGTGCTATGCGGTCACGCGGAACGCGAGGGAGGGATTCGCGGGAGCGAATCAGTCGTCCGCGACCGCGGGAGCGACCGGCTCCTGCGGCTCGGCGGGCGCTTCCGGCTCGGTCGGCGCCTCCGGGCCCGCCGCGGACGGGTCGGAGGCCGGCGCCCAGGTCAGGTCGCGCTCGTACCGGAACGCGCGGTGCTCCCGCGTCGGGTCGACGACCGTCAGCGACAGCCAGTCGTTGTCCAACAGCTCGGTCACCTCGTCGTGGTCGGCCAGGGCGCCGGTGACGCGCTCGACGGGGGCGTGGAGGACCGTGGAGAGCCGGAGCGGCTGGTGGTACGGCTCGTCGTCGGCGGCCATCAGCGACTGGCGGGGAAGCCCGGTCATCAGGTCGCCGCCGTTACCCTGGTAGACGCCGACGTTGCCGACGGGGTTCTGCGTCACCTTCGACCCGCTCCCGTAGGCCGCGTTGTCGACGGTCGAGAAGTAGTACTGGGCGTTGATCCACTGCGTGACGACCAGCGGCCCCACGAGGATCGCCTCGAGCGCGTCGCCGTCGGGGTCGGTCGACCAGTCGTACGAGTGGAGGAACGCGCGGCCGTCGAGGTCGAGGCCGCTCGTCAGCTCGCGGGGACCGACGACGAAGCCGGCGTTGCCGGCCAGCCCCCACTCGGGGCGTGTCTCGGCCCAGTCGCCGGCGCGGCGCTCCGTCTCGTCGACGCCCGCCGACGCGTCGCCGCCCATCGATTCGGCGCGCTCGGCGGCCGCGCTCTCGCGGGCCGCGTCGAGGTCCGCGCGCAGCCGCGCGAGGTCGTCCGCGTGGCTCTCGGGGACGTCGCCGTAGAGCTCGATCTCGTCGGTCGTCGTGTTGTGCTCGCCGGCGAGGAAGACGGTGTCCTCCGGGAGGTCGAAGCCGCGCTCGCGCAGCGTCGCCCGCACGTCCGGGTCGGCGCAGATCGACGCGAGGACGCGGGCGTTCGGCCCGCCGGGGTTGCCGGCGCACGCGCCGCAGTCCAGGCTGGCGTTGTAGGGGTTGTTGGTCGTCTCGCTGGCGTGCCCGACGAAGGCGACGAGCCGGCCGAACTCCTCCCACCCCATCAGCTCGAAGGCGGTCGCGGCGTACTCGACCTTCTCCTCGCGGGTCATCCCCACGGGGAGGTCGCCCGCGTAGGCGTGCTGGTGGTGGACCGTCTGCTCGCAGAACTCGCGGTCGTCTGGCACCGCGTCGTCTGCGGCCCCCAGCAGGTCGCGGACGCGGCCGGGCACGAGCGTGCGGGCCGCGAGCGCCAGCCCGTAGCCGCTCCCGGCGTTCTCGACGAAGCCGAAGGCGCTGGCGGGGTTCGTCTTCAGCTTCTTGACGACCGCGCCCGCGGCCTCGCGGACGCTCGACCGGCGGTCGCGACGCGCCTTCGCGTCCCGCTCGGTCGGGATCTCGCTGACCCGGTGTTGCGGTTCCACAATCGGCGGGCAGGCGTCGACCGGCGTCTCGGCGTCGTACCCCTGATACTCCATCGGGACGCCGAAGAAGCCGGCGTAGCCGTGGGTCTCGTAGTCGCCCTCGGCCTCGACGTGACGGCGGATCACCTCCGAGCGGGTGTCGATACAGAACACGAGCTGCGCGTCGGGGCGCCCCGACGGCTCGCGCTCGGCCAGCGACCGGCTCTCGGCGGCGACGCGATCGACGACCGCGGAGCGGTAGCTCGCCGCCCACGCGCTCAGGAGCGCCTCCGCGGGCTCGTCGGCCGGCGCGGCGTCGGCGCTCTCGGGGCCGGTGGACGGCTCGATGTCGGCGCCGAACCCGTCGAGCAACGCGAGGCGGACCGCGAGGTAGTCCGCGAGCGCGATCGGGTGTTCCGACTGCCACGCTCCCTCGTCGTCCGCGCGTTGCTTGATGAAGCCGGTCCACCCCGGGAGCGCGGCCAGCTGCTCCTCGAAGACCGGGACCCACTGGCCCTCCGGATACGGCTCCAGGACGGCCTCGATAGCCTCGGTCGGGGTCTCGGGGAGCGACGCGAGAACCCCGTCGTCTGGGACCTCGGCGTCGTACGGGGCCATCTCGCGGAAGGCGGCGTAGAACCCGTCGTCGCGGCCCGGCATCGACCACGCGGCGTGACCCTCGTCGAGGAAGGCCGACAGCCACTTCGTCAGCACGCGGTCGACCCGCTTGGTCCCCTCGTCGGTCGGCGCCGGCTCGACCGCGGTGTCGACGCGCTCGAGCAGCGTCTCCGGGTCGGCCTCGTAGCCGCGGTCGGCGAGCTCCGATTCGAGCAGTTCGCGGTCGATCCGGCCGTCGTCGAGCGCCGCCCGGAACGTCTCCCGGCTCGGGTAGCCGCGGCCGCCCAGCAGGTCGGCCGCCTGCGTCACCGCCTCGCCGAACGGGACGTTCTCGAACCCCGAGAGGGGGTTGGCGGTCACGAACGAGTGGATCGGCCAGACCGACCCGACCGTCGCCGCCGCGTCGTCGATGCCCTCGTGGATGGTGGATTCGGTGCTCATTGGACGCCTCCGTCGTCGTACTCGGTCGCGTTCGTCAGGACGGTGCTCGACGCCGGCTGGCCCGCGTTCAGCAGCGCGGCGTAGAGGCGCCGGCTGCGCTCGTGGACGCCGGCCTCCGTCGCGGCGTACGCGACGAGGAAGGCGACGGCCACGAGGCCGTGGAGGGCCGTTAGCTCGGTCGGAGCGGTGACGACCGGCAGGTCGGCCAACAGCGCCGAGACGCCCCTGTAGACGAAGGCGTACACGGTGACGGCCGGCAGGAAGACCAGCGGGACCGCCCCGTAGCGGACCGTCGTCGGGAGCGACGCGTGCTCGACCGCGCCGCGCGCCGCGTGCAGGGTGGTGAACACCACGAACAGGACGAGCAGGAGGCCGCCGTCGAGGCTCGTCCCCTTCCCCGTCAGGAGCACGAAGACCGCGCCCCCGGCCAGTCCGGTCGCCAGCGTCGCGGCGACGTCGGCGGCGCCGGACCCGTCCGGCTCGTGTCCCGCCTTCTCGCCCGGGCTCGTCCGCTCGACCCGTCCGCCCGCGCCGAGGAACTGGTAGGCCTTGTAGAACCCGTGCAGGACGAGGTGCGTGATCGCGGCTCCGAAGAAGCCGAGCCCTGCCTGCATGATCATGAACCCCATCTGTCCCACCGTCGAGCAGGCGAGCTCGCTCTTGACGTCCGGGCGGACGGACTTGAGGAGCTTCCCGAGGAGCGCGCTCGCCGCGCCGACCGCGACGACTGCGAGCATGAGCGTCGCGTCGACGGTGACGACCGGCGCGAACCGGAGCAGCAGGACGCCGCCCGCGTTGACGAAGCCGGCGTGCATCAGCGCCGACGCCGGGGTGGGGGCGGTCATCGAGGAGAGCAGCCAGCCGTGGAACGGGAGGAGCGCGGACTGGATCATCGCCGCGAGGACGAGCGCGCCGGCGGCGACGAGCCATATCGGTCCGCCGAGTGCCCCGGCGGCCCCGGCGACGCCCGAGATGGTCGTCGCCCCGGTCGCCCACCAGAGTGCCGTCAGCGCGACGCCGAGGAACGCCCCGCTGGCGACGAAGTAGCGCCGAGCGACCGCCGCGGCCGCCCGCGCCTGCTCCCACTCGTCGACGACGCCGATTAGCTCCGCCATCACCAGCCCCATCGTCAGCCACAGCAGTCCGAACAGGGCGAGGTGGTCGGCCGCGACGAGCGCTAACACGACCGTCGAGAAGCCGAACACGGCGAGGAAGAACCGCGTCTCGTGGGCACTTCCCGCCATGTAGCGGCGCGAGTAGCTGAGGACGACGCCGCCGAAGAAGGTGACGACGACCCACAGCAGGACGGTCAGGCCGTCGACGGCGAGCACTCCCGAGAGCTCCGGGGCGAACCCGAGTCGGACTCGGGCGACGAGGGCCGCGACGCTCGCGGCGAACAGCGACCACATGAGCCACGTGAGTGCGACGGGCGCGAGCGGCGCCTCCGCCGCCGCGTCCGGGAGCGCTCCGACCGTCGGTTTCGAGGTAGACCCTTCCATCGTTCAGTCCGTGCGACCGCGTCCGGCGGCCGATCCGAGATCGGCGAACCGGTACTGGTCGTCTTCACTCCGCTTTGAGAACAGATTGCGTATTAAATCTACTTATCTTCACAAATCGTTCGATAGATCCGCATTATAGAACATTATAGTTACTGTCGGGTGGAGAGGGGTCCGACGGGAGACCGGTGGCAACGGGTCCGCGAATGGGTTCCGGACGGCGTCGGACCGAGCGTCGCACTCTCGCCGCCTCGGCTGATCCGCAACTGATCCGCGACCGATCCGCGACCGATCCGCGACCGATCTCGTTCACGGACCGTTCGCGATACGCGTTCAGAAAACCATATCGTTCTCCGATCCGCAGTGTCGGTATGGAGGAACTCACGGGAACCGTCCTCGCCGGGGAGTCGCTCGAACCGATCCGCGGCCGCGTCGTCGTCGAGGACGGCCGCATCGAGGCCGTCGAGGAGGTCGACACCGAGTCGACCGACATCGTCCTGCCCGCGTTCGTCAACGCGCACACGCACCTCGGGGACTCGGTCGCGAAGGAGGCGGCCGTCGGGCTCTCGCTCGACGAGGCGGTGGCGCCCCCGGGGAGCCTGAAACACCGCCGGCTGGCGGCCGCCGACCGCGTCGACCTCGTGTCGGCGATGCGCCGGAGCCTCCGGTTCATGCGACGGACCGGCACGGTCTCCTGTCTGGACTTCCGCGAGAACGGCGTTTCCGGGGCGAGAGCGCTCCGCGAGGCGGCGGCGGCCGTCGACGTCGATCCGTTCATCTTCGGGAGCGGCGACCCCGCCGTGCTGGACGTCGCCGACGGGTACGGCGCCTCCGGCGCGAACGACGGCGAGTTCGCCGAGGAGCGCGCCGCGTGCGCGGACCGCGGCGTCCCCTTCGCGATCCACGCCGGCGAGCCGGACGCGACCGACATCCACCCGGCGCTTGACCTGAAGCCGGACCTGCTCGTCCACATGGTGCACGCCGGCCGGGACCACCTCGAACGCGTCGCCGACGAGTCGGTCCCGGTCGCCGTGTGTCCGCGCGCGAACACCGTCCTGGGGGTCGGCGAGGCACCGGTCCGGGACCTACTCGATCACACGACGGTCGCGCTCGGCACGGACAACGCGATGTTGAACCCGCCGACGATGTTCCGCGAGATGGCGTACGCGGCGAAGCGGTTCGACGTGAGCGCCCGGGAGGTGCTGTGGATGGCGACCGCCGCCGGCGCCGAGATCGCGGGCCTCGACTGCGGCGTCGTCGAACCGGGTCGCCGGGCGGCCCTCGTCGTCCTCGACGGCGCCTCGGACAACCTGGCTGACTCGGACGACCCGGTGCGGGCGGTCGTCCGACGCGCGACCGCGCTCGACGTCGAGCGGGTCGTCGGGTGAGTCAGCGGGCGGCTACGAGTCCGTGTCGGCGTCGAACGTGCCGAACGGCGTCGTCTCGTGGCTCCGCACCAGGACCTCGTCGGCGACGGTGAGTCCCATGTCGAGGAGCTCCTGCGCGACGGGCGTGATGTCGTCGTCGGACTCGCCGACCGCGGTCACGAGGAGGTTCTGCTCGCCGGTGACCAGCTCCTGGACCGAGACGACGCCGTCGATATCGAGGACCTCGGGGAGGATTCCGCCCCGCTCGGGTATCGAGGCGGTGCAGTAAAGCAGCATCCGGAGCGGGTACCCCGACTTCTGGTAGTCGACCTCGGCGCTGTACCCTTTGATTATCCCGTCGGACTCGAGGCGCTGGATGCGCTTCCGGACGGTGCTGTCCGACGTCCCCGTTCGCTCCGCGATGTCTCCGGACGACATGTTACGAGCGTCCTCCTGTAGCGCGTACAGGATCGCCCTGTCCACGTCGTCGATCGCTTCGTCAGCCATACCGGGACCTCCGGGGCATGGCCACTTTACATTATATATTATTTTCGAATGGGAAGCGTGAGTCCGCCTCGGCCTACGCGACGTCGAGCGACGTCTCCCCGTCCGCCTCGACGACGACCACGGGGACCTCGGCGTCGTCGATCACGGTGTCGGTCGTGGAGCCGAAGACGAACCGGCCGACGGTGCCGGTGGTGGGGGCGCCCACGACCACGAGGTCGTAGTACGGCGACTGCTCGACGATGGCGCCCGCGGCGGTCCGGTCCTCGACGAGCCAGCGGTCCGCCCGGTCGAAGTCGCCGAGGCGGTCGCGGGCGGCCGAGAGGAGGCGGTCACCGGCGGTCTCGTACTCGTCGGTGTCGTCGGTCGCCGCGGCGTCACCGTCCGCAAGCGCCTCGTCGGAGGGGACCACGTGGAACAGCTCGAGCCACGCGTCGGTCGTCTCGGCGATTCGTCGGGCGACGTCGACGGTCGCCCCGGTGTGCGGACCGGCGCCCACGGCCACGAGAATCGAGGACATTCGGTCCGGTCGCGTTGCGCGCTCGGCCCCCTTCAGACGGGCGTGTGTCGCCGTCGCCGTCGACGCGACCGCCTCCGTGACGGCCGGTTCGAGGACGGGTTCGCCGACTCTGTCGCCGATCGCCGGCGACTCGGCGCTCGCCTCGTCCGCGTCGCTCCCGTGCATACCCCAGCGTCAGACGCCCGTCAGATAAATCCCGTTGGTCCGCGCCGACCCGTGAGAACGGTCGCCGCGAGCGGCGGCTCAGTCCCGGAAGAACGCCTCGCGCTCGAACGGCTCGTCTTCGCCCTCGACGGCGATCACGTCGAGCGCAGTGACCTCGGCGCCGACGCCCAGGAGGCCGGCGAGGCTCGGCTCCGTGCGGCCCTCGTCCCCCGATATCAGCTCCTTGATGTAGAGCCCGCCGGCGCCGCGGATCTCGACGGTGGCGTGGCGGGGGTCCTCCAGCTCGGCGGTCGCCTCGTACACGTCCCGCTCGCGGGTGAGGCTCGCGCGCCGGTGGTCCACCCGGTTCGGGGTGTACTGCTCGACGGTCGTCCCCTCCAGTTCGTCGACCGCGTCGGCGAGGGCGTCGGCGTCGACCTCGGCGTCGAACGCGACCCGCGCGCGGTAGCGCTTGGCGGCGTCGAGCTCCTTCACGCGCTCCACCATGTCGTAGGTCGCGAGCCGGAGGCCCTCGACCTCGACGGCGCCGTCGGCGAAGGCGTTGATATCGGCCTCCAGCCGCTCGACGTCGACCCGGCGGCGGCGCGGCTCCTCGACCTCGACCACGAACGGGCGGCCGGTGCCGAGCATGAGCGCGTCGACGTCCTCGCGGCCCGCGCCGTGGAACGTCGCCTCCGTGCCCTCCATCACGTCCTCGACGACCGGCGCGGTGTACTCCTCGACGCTGTCGTCGTAGAGGTAGCCGGAGCCGCCGCAGTGGTCGCAGGGGTCGGCGCCCCGCCGGCCGGAGCCCTTGCACTCGCGGCAGGGCCACTCGGTCTGGGGGATGTCGCGCTCCAGCTTCCGGTAGCGGCCGTACACGAACGTCGAGTTCACCTTCGCGTCGATCGCGCCTTCCGCGAGGTCGATCGTGAACTGCACGTCGGGGCGGTCGAACGAGACCTCCGTCTCCGTGAGCCGGCCGACCCGTTTGCCCACCTCCCGGTTGAACTCCGATTTGAACGGCTCGCCCGCGTCCTCGTCGAGGCCGGCGTCCGCGCGGAGCAGCGCCTCGTTCTCCTCGATCAGCGGCGGGGGGCGGGTGCCGACGTTGTACGTGGCGAACTCGATCCCCTCGACCGCCTCGGCGGCGCGCTCGGCCCACGCGTCGAACTCGGCGCAGCGGCCCTCGCAGACCCAGCACGCCTCGGCGTCGACCGGCTCGTGGTCCTCGTCGTCGCGCAGCGCGAGCGAGACGCGCAGCGCCGAGCCGCGCTCGGCGTTCGACAGCCCGAAGCTTCGGTCGGCGACGAGCCGGCCGAGACAGGCGTCGCACACCGGCCCCGTCCCGGCCGCCCGCGCCGCGACCTCCAGTACGTCCATACGCCCTCCAGCGGCCCGCGTGGTAACTGTCTTACTACATGGCGGGCGGGCGGGCGCGGGCGACCGGGGGCGCGAGACGCGCCGCCGCCTCCCGGCCGACTTAAGGGGGTCCGAGTCCTCTCGCCGGGCGTGAACGAGCCGGCGTCCCGGGAGGAGAAGCTGGAGCTCGGCGTCGAGCTGCTCGCGCACCTCGAACGCGAGGAGCTGTCGCTGCCGGCCGCGATCGACCGGATCGAGACGGTGACGACGAGCCCCGCGCTCACCCGGGAGATCTTAGACGCCGCCGAGAAGCGCGGCGTCATCGAGCGCGAGGGCGCCCGCCTCCGCGTCCGGCGGGGCGGCACCTACGTGAACTACGACACGCAGGTGGTCCGACGCGAGGGCGAGTTCGAGTGCCGTCGGTGCGGAACCGCGGTCACGACCGGGCACTTCGTGCGGCTCGACGCCGGCGAACTGGGTCCGTTCGGCTCCTCCTGTATCCGGAAGGTGACGGGTCGCGACGACGACTCCGAGTGAGACGGGTCCCGGGCATCTCACCTACCGACGCGGTCGGCCCGCTCCGGTGACCGACCGAGAACAGCGTGGGGCGCGGAGCCGGAGCGCGGGCTCGCCGTCAGTCGTCGTCGCCCAAGACCCCCTCGGCGACGGCCATGTCGTCGACGGTCGGGTCGTCCTCGGAGCGCCGGAGGACGAACCGCTTCCGGACCACGTCGGCGACGTAGACGACGGTACCCAAGATGAGCAGCGTGTCGCCCGGGAGCCGCGCCCAGAACAGCGCCTGGACGAGATCGCCCTCGTAGAACGCGAGACCGCGGGCCGCCGCGTAGCTCTCGGTGAACGCGACGTCGAGCTGGAGGAACCCGACCGGGAGCACCGAGACGAACACCATCAGCGCGAGCCCGGCGTTCCAGAGCCAGAACGACGCGCGGAGCCACGAGCCGTCCCAGCGCTCGGGGTCGATCGACAGCTGGAGCATGTACGCGACCATCCCGAGCGCGAGGAACCCGAACGCGCCGAACATCGCCGCGTGGGCGTGCCCGACCGTGAGGTAGGTGCCGTGCTCGTAGTAGTTGACGAGCGGGAGGTTGATGAAGAAGCCGAGCACGCCGGCCCCGACGAAGTTCCACACCCCGCTGGCGACGATGAACATGAACGGGAGCGTGTACGGGAAGTCGCCGGTCTCGGTCATCGCCCGGTACTGGCCGATCGCCTCGTAGAGGATGAAGATCAGCGGGAGCAGCTCCAGCGTCGAGAAGATGCTGCCGATCGGCACCCAGTAGTCGGGCATACCGATCCACCAGTAGTGGTGCGAGACGCCGATGACGCCGGTGCCCATCACCAACAGCGCCTGCAGCATCACGGCCTTCTCGGCGCTGCGCCGGCTGAGGAGGTTCATCGAGACGAGCGTGAGCCCGATGATCGCGACGATGAAGAACTCGAAGGCGCCCTCCACCCACATGTGGACGACCCACCACCGCCAGAACTCCGTGACGGCGATGTTCGTCGTCGGCGTGAACAGGAAGCCGGCGACGAACAGCAGGGTGATCGAGCCGCCCGCGTAGAGGATCATGTGCGCGAGCCCGTACACCGGCTCGCGGTCGAGCAGCGGCTTGAGTCCCCGAATCGCGAGCACGGCCCAGAGGAGGAACCCGACGAGGAGGCCGCCCTGCCACACCTTCCCGACCTCTAGGTACTCCAGCCCCTCGTTGCCGAGGAGCCACCAGAGCTCGCCGGGGAGGTAGCCGTTCGCGCCGAGCCAGATGCCGGTCATCCCGCCGCCGACGACCACGACGAGCGCGCCCAGGAGGACGTTGACGTACCGCGCCTGTCGCCTCGGCTCGTGACCGGTCAGGAGGGGCGGGAGGAACAGCCCGGCGCCGAGCCACGTCGCCGCGATCCAGAGGATCCCCAGGTCGATGTGCCACGTCTTCGCGATCGAGAAAGGCAGCAGCTGGAGGATGTGCACGCCGAACAGCTCCTCGATCCCGAAGAAGCCGGCGCGTTCGACGTAGAAGTGCGCCAGCAAGCCGCCCAGCAACACCTGCGCGAGGAACAGCCCGGCGGCGACGGGGACGAATCTGAGCGCCGCGCGCTGGCTCGGGAAGACGCTCACGTCGCCCGGCTCCGGAACCGAAATCCCGGCCGCCGACGGCTCCGGAAGCTTCACCGACTTGTACAGCAGGATGGCGGCGCCGGCCGCGCCGACGAGCAGCACCATCGCGATCACGCTCCAGGTCATCGCGGCGCCGGTGGCGTCGTTGCCGGCGGCCGGCGAGTAGGGCCACTCGTTCGTGTAGGAGTTGTCGGAGCCGGGCCGGTCGGTGTGCGAGAACCACGCCGTCCACAGCGCGAAGTCCGCGAAGTCCCGGGCCTCATCGGACGACTCGATCATCTCAGCGGGCACGCCCCGGTCGTGGTCGCCCTCGTGGTACCGCTCGACGTACGTCTCGCGCACCTGCTCGTGCGCGTACGCCTCGGCGGCGGAGTACTCGATCGCCCCGCCGTCGTGGGGGCCGTCGAGGTCCTCGCGGACGGTCTCCGCGACCGCGGCCCGCTCCGAGGAGTCGAGCGAGTCGTACCCGGTGTCGTACTCCTCCTGCGCGTAGTACTCGCGCATGTGCTCGGCCTTCAGGTCGAGCGTGTCGGCGGTGTAGTCCTCGCCGTAGTACGCCCCGTTGCCGAGGATCGACCCGTGGTTCATCAGTCCGTACTGCTGGAATGCCATCTTCCCGTCCTGGATCGACTCCCCGGTCGCGATCGTCTCGCCGTCGGGGCCGACGACCTCGTCGGGGATCGGCGGTGCCTCCTGATAGGCGAACCACGCCCCGGCGCCCATCACGACCAGATTGAACAGGAACGCCGCGACGATGACCTTCGCGATCGTCTTGCGTGTGAGCTCCATCGGCAGGGGGTTTCCTCCGCACGGCCTATCAGTTTCGCGGCAACATGTTCGGGAGGCGTTCTCAGTGGCCGAGACGCCGGCCGCAGCGTCGTTCGCGTGCCCCTCCACGGCCGGATGGCGAACATGTTCGTGACGCTGCTTTCCCGCCGAAGACGCGTACCGACGCGTATGTCACCGAGACAGCAGGCGACCGACGCCGCCGCGGAGCCCGTCCGAGACGACGTCGAGTCGGAGAGCGCGTCCGACGCCGAGACCGAGACGACCGTCACCGTGCGCTGTACCGGACACGTCCGCACGGAACTGGGGAGATACGAGTTCGAGTACGCGTTCGCGGGCGACACGCTCCGGGAGTTCCTCGACGAGCTGTTCGACGACTACCCGGAGCTACAGGACATGCTCATCGCCGAGACCGAGGCGGACGCGACCCACAGCGGCTGGGCGCCGACGCCCGAGGAACTCCCCGGTACGTGGACGAAGAACCCCGTCGGCGAGCAGACGATGGCGTACGCCCGGATCCTCGTGAACGGCCGCTTCAACGAGAACGAGGAGGGGTTCGACACGACGCTGGCGGACGGCGACCGCGTCGCGCTGGTGTATCCGTTCATGTTCTGCTGTTAGCTGTATCTAGTTGCGACTTGGATCCGAGTACGTGAATCATTGTTGAGCAAACGACATGATTTTACTTCGTGACACACATCCGCACGCATGGTCCCTAACGGAGGCGAATTCGACGAGGGCGTGCGAGACGAGTCGATCACCTCGGACGACCGTGTCGCCCCGGACGCCGCACTGCTGCGGATCGACCCGTCGGTACTGGAGTTAGACCGCGTCTTCTCCGTGTTGAGTCACCCGAAGCGCCGGTATCTCGTGTACGCGCTGGCGGAAGACTCCGAGTGGACGTTGCCCGAGTTGGCGACGAAGCTCGCCGCGTGGGAAGGGCACGCGGACGAACGCGACGTGGGTGCACGCACCCGGGACCGACAGTACATCTCGCTGTACCACACCCACGTCCCGAACCTCGTGGACCACGGCGTCGCCGAGTTCGACGCGGAGACCGAGACGCTCGCCCGGGGAGCCCACGCCGAGCGGGTGTTTGCCGCGCTCGCTGGCGCGGGCGACGGTCTCGATCTCGCACAGGAGCGGCACGCCGGTAGGACGTACGACGGGGACGCCGGCGCGGATTCGGTGTGAGGCGACCGTCGACACCGCGCGACGAAAGTGACCGACGCAGGTCCGAACCGGCCTAGTCGTCGAGCTCTTCGGCGATCGACTCCGGCGGGGCCCCGACCTCGGAGGGCTCGCCCTCGCTCGCCGACGCTCCGCCCGGGACTGCGGGCGGGGCGTCGAACTCGGGGTCGAACAGCCGGAGGGCGGTCCGGATCGTCTCCCAGTCGTCCTCGCCGGCGGCGTCGCGCAGCGAGCTGGTGGGTGCCGCGAGCAGCTGTCCGACCAGCGCGTTCGCCATGTCCGCGACGGTCTCGCGCTGCTCGTCAGTCAGCCCGCCCTGCGCCTCCAGCCTCGAGATCGCGCGGTCGACCTCGCGGGCCTTTACGCGGTCCGCGCCCGCGTACATCGCGGAGATGGCGTCGTCGGCGCGCTTGCGCTTGTACGCCCGCAGGATGCGGTCGAGCTCCTCGTCGATGATGGCCTCGACCTCGCGCGCCTCCGCCTCGCGGCTCGCGCGGGTCCGCCGCGTCACGTCCTCTAACGCGTCGATGTCGTACAGCGTGAGCCCGTCCCGGTCGGCGACCGTCGGGTCGACGTCGCGGGGCTGCGCGATGTCGATGCAGACGAGCCGTCCCGCGTCCGCGACGTGGGTCGACCCGATAACCGGCTCCGGGCTCCCGGTCGCCGAGATCACGAGGTCGGCGTCGGCGACGACCGCCGGGAGGTCGGCGAGCGGCACCGCCTCGGCGGGCGTGTCGATCTCGCCCGCGACGAACTCCGCGTTCGGCACCGTCCGGTTCGCGACGACGATCTCCGAGACCGCGGTGTCGTCGAGCGTCCGGGCCGCGAGCGTCCCCATCTCGCCGGCGCCGACCACGACCGCCGACCCGTCGGTCAGGTCGATCTCGGTCGCGGCCAGCCGCACTGCGGCCGAGCCGAGCGAGACGACCCCCTCGTTGATCGACGTCTCGTTGCGCGCGCGCTCGCCGACGTGGAGCGCCTTCGTCACCGCGTCCTTCAGCACGGGGCCGATGCCGCCCGCGGACTTCGACTCCTCGTACGCCTCCCGCAGCTGGCCGATGATCTGGTCCTCGCCGAGCACGAGCGACTCCAGCCCGGAGGCGACGCGCATCAGGTGTTCCAGGCTCTCCTCGTGGTCGAGGCGACGGACCGCCCCGCCGCGAACGTCGGGGGCGAATGCCTCCAGCGCGACCGTCCCGTCGACCGTCCGATCGGTGACGACGAACGCCTCCGAGCGGTTGCACGTCTGGAGGGCGAACGCCTCCTCGACGCCGTCGCGCGCGAGCAGGTCCGAGACGGTGGCGCGGACGCCGTCGCCCCCGGCCGACTCGATCTCGTCGACCGTCGCGCGGGAGTGGGCGACGCTCACGCCGGCGATGGCTCCCGTCTCCTTCATCGATTGAGTACCTCCTCGATCACGGAATCCGCCTCTCTCCGACCGTTGGATCTCCCCTTTTGTAAACCCTTCCAAACCCCCTCGGATCGCACGACTCGGCGGATCGCCTCTCGCCGCGTCTCGGGGGGGATCCCGCGGTCTCTGAGCTCCGCGCGGAGCTCGCCGGAGAGCTCGGCCATCGCGCCGGCGCCGTCGATCTCGGCCTCGACGCGCTCGCGGAGGGCCTTCGCGAGCGCCGGACTCGCGCCCCCCGTCGAGAGCGCGACCCGGACCGGGTCGTCCTCGACGGTCGCCGGCACGACGACGCTCCGGACGTCTCGGCCCCCCGACCGCTCCGCGGTCGAAACGTCCGTCCGGTTGACGAGCAGACCGGCGTCGAGCGCGGCGGCCTCGGCCGCGGCGTTGACGGCGTCGTCGTCGGTGGCGGCGATCACGAGCGCCGGCCCGACCCGATCGATCCAGCCGGCGACCGCGTCGGCGTCCGGGGCGGCGCGGACGAGTTCGACCGTCGGCCCGCCCCCTCCCCTCCGATCGCTCGCTCCCCTCCGATCGCCCGCTTCCGCGAGGTCGACGAGCCGGTCGCCGAACGCCGGGCTCACGACGACCACGCGGGCCTCGTCGGCGAACCGCGACGCCTTCCGCGCGCCCACGCTCCCGCCGCCGAACACGAGCACCGTCTCCCCCGCGAAGTCGTGGTAGAGCGGGATCACGCCGGACGCCCCCGGATCGCGGAGCGTCGGACCGCGGTACGGCGGGTCACGACGTGTTGCTGTCGGCGCGGTCGGCGATGCGGATCCCCGTCTTCTTCAAGATGCGCGTGGAGAACAGCGTGTCCCAGTCGTCCGCGCCGACGTCCCAGTGGTCGTCCATCAGCGCTCTCACCTCCGCGATGCGCCGCTCGCTCTCGGCCTCCGTCCGCCCGTGCGTCATCGCGAAGAAGTTGTACTCCCAGACGCCCGCGTGGCGGGGGCGCTCGTAGCAGTGGGTGACGAAGTCGAGGTCGGCGACCGCGGGGCCCACCTCGTCGAGAGCGTCCTCGGGCACGTCCCAGACGGTCATGCCGTTCTCCGTGTACCCGAGCGCGTAGTGGTTCGGGATGACGCCGACGCGGCGCACCTTCCCCTCCGCCTCGAACCGCTTTATCGTCTCTATCACCCAGTCGGCGTCGGCGTCGATCGCGGCCGCCACGTCGGCGTAGGGCGTCTCCGTGATCGGGAGCCCGCCCTGGATCTCGACGACGAGGTCTCGCTCCGCGGGCGTGAGCGTCTCCCGGTCGCTCGGGGTGACCGCGGGGCCGAGGTCGGACAGGTCGACGTCGCCGTCGGAGACCGGCCCGTCGACGAGGAATCTCGCGCCGACGTGGAACTCCCGGAGCTTCGGGAGGTTGTACGTCTCCTGTCCCGTCGCCGCCTCGATCTCGGCGAGCACCTCCTCGACGCGGTCGCTCCCGTCTTTGTCCGGGTCCGGGTGGTCCGCGACGCTCACCACGAACCACATGTTGAGGTGCGGGTGCTCGCGCTCGTAGTTGTGCGCCACCGCGGTGAACTCGTTGACCGTCTCCGCGACCTCCTCGTAGCGGTCCTCGGGCGCGTGCATCGCGACGAGCGACGCCGCGCCGCCGATCTCCTCGGCGTTGACGAGCGCCCCGAACCGCGACAGGGTCCCCGCCTCGTCGAGCTCGCGGACGCGCTCGCACAGGTCGGTCCCGGTCACGTCGACGCCGCGCTCGCGCAGCGCCGCCGCGGCTGGCTCGAAGGGCCGCTCGGTGACCGGGAACCCGCCCTGGAAGGCGTTGATGATCCCGCGGTCGAGCGCCGTCAGGTCCGCGTCGACCTCTCTCATGCCTCCGGATCGGAACCGAGCGAGAATAAGCGATCCGACACCGACCCCGGACGGTTCGGGGGCGACCGCGAACGATTCGGGGGCGGACCTCAGCCGTCGAGGTCGCGCGCGATGTCCGCGAGCGACGACGGCGGTCCGCGGGTCGCCTCGTACACGACCCGCTCCCCGGGGATCCGGAGCCCGTACAGCTCACCCGGCACGACGACATCGAGGACGACGCTGTCACCCGGCTCGCGGCCGTTCGCGCCGAGCCACGCGACCAGGCGGTTCTCCCCCTCGCTCGCGTCTCGCGCGAGCCGGCGGTTGTCGAACGCGCCGCGGATCAGCCGGCCGGAGCCGTCGGCTGTCACCGGCGCGTAGTACTCCTCCCGGTCGATCGCGACTCGGATCACGTCGCCGGCGGCCATCGCCAGCGACTCGCAGGTCCCGGACTCGACGCGGCCGCCGAGCTCGTCGTCTGCGGGGATCCGCACGCAGGGGCGGCGGGTGCCGCCACTCCGGGCGAGCGAAACGCGGACCGAGGCGACGCCCTCGTCGTCGGAGGGGACGCGGGGCATCGGAACCGAGCGCTTACTCCTCGTCGGCGTCGTCGCCGTCGCCCTCGCCGAGCGCGGCGGCGACGTTGCCGCCCTCAACGACGGAGACGTTGATCTGCGCGACGTCGTCGTCGATCTCGCGGCCGCGGACCGTGATGCGCTTGCGCTCGCCCTCGCGGGACGGCTCGAAGCCGACGCCGCCCTCCAACAGGAGCTCCTTCAGGCGAGTGCCCGAGACGTCCTCGCGCATCGGACGGCCCGTCTCGTCGGAGCCGCCGGTGATCTCGATCGTGTGCTCGGGGAGGCCGACGGCGTCCCCGCCGATCTCGTCGCCGATCTCGCGACCGAGGAACCGGTTGGCGTCCTGTCCGTCGACCTCTCGCTGGAACGTCTCGCCGCTCTCGGGGTCGGCGACGACGACTTTGAATTCGGCCATGGGCGAACCGAGACCCCCGCGAATAAAAAGCACGTCGAAACCGCGATTCGGCCCCGATCGCCCCGCGGTCCCGGTTCGGCGGTGGGATTTCGCGCTGGGCCCGGATCGCTGGTCGGCGCTCACCCCTCGGCGTCGACCCGTTCGACCCGACGCGACCCGTCGCCCCACGGCCCGTCGACGAACGCGTCCTCCAGCGTCAGAGCGACCCGCTCCGGGTCGTCCGGACCGCCGGCGGCCGCGACGCTGCCGACCGTCTCGGGGTCGAACGGCACGCCGAGCGCGTCGTAGACGGCGTCGCTGACGGCGGCGATCTCTCTCGCGTCCGTCGGCGAGACGACGACGCACCCGGCGACCAGCGCGGCGTCCGCGCGGACGCGCTGGGCGATCCCCGACACCTTCCCGCCGCCGCCGACGCGCACCGAGTGATCCCCCGGACAGAACGACGCCGGGGGCTCGCCGGCGACGACGGTGGCGCCGAGCCCCCGAAGCGCCCCGATCACCGTCTCGACGGCTCGGTCGTACCGGCCCGTGATCGAGCCGCGCGGCTCGCTCCCGGCCGCGTCCTCTCCGGTCAGCGGGACCGCGTGCGCGAACGCGAGCGTCTCTCCGGCGTACGCGACGGCCCGACCGCCGACGGCGCGCTCGACCGGACGGAACCCGTGCTCGGCGGCGATCCGTTTCGCCCGTTCGAACCCCGCCGAGCGAGCGTCCCGGCGGCCGAAAGCGACCTGTCGGGCCGGCGTCCACACGCGGAGTCCGGTCGTCCCCTCGACCGCGTCCGCGAGCAGCGCCGCGGTCCGCTCGTGGTCCGCGTCGGGGTCGTTTGCCGTGCCGCTGAGCACGCGCATACCGGGTGGCAGGTCGGCGGCGGACAAGGCGGTTTCGGCCGCCAGGGGGTCTCCTCGCGGCCGGTTCCCCGTCGTCGTCGGCCGTCTCGACGTATGACACAAACGTTTTGCCGACCCTCGAAGTGGGTCACGTATCGATGAGCGATCTCGGCGCGCTGCCGGTGCGAGCCTACCTCGCAGCCTGCCTGCTCGCCGGGGTCATCGGACTGTGGCTCGGCCGGGTCGCGTGGCGAGAACGCGACCAGCCGGGCGGCACCGAGGTCGCGCTCTACCTGCTTTGCGGCGGCGGGATATCGCTGCTGTACGCGGTCAGAGTCGTGAGCGCGAGCGAGCTGGTCATGGTCGTCGCGCTCAACCTCGCGACGCCGCTCGTGGCCGCAGCCCCCGGTATCTGGCTGGCGTTCGCGCTCGCGTTCGCCGGACACGACCGATGGCGGACGGAGAACCGGATCGTCGCGCTGGCGACGCCGGCGTTCGTCTGGGTGTTGCTCGCGTGGTCGAGGGACACTCACGGGCTCTCGCGCCGATCCCTCGAGCCCGTCGTCGAGGGGCCGTTCTCCCTGCTGTCGTTCGGACTCGGCCCGGCCGACGTCGGATTTCTGCTGTACGCGTACGGACTCTGCGTCGTCGGCGCGCTCGTCGTGGTAGACCTGTACCGGCGGACCGGCAACCGATATCGCCTCCAGACGTTCGTGATCCTGCTCGGCACGCTGGTCCCGTTCCTGGCTGGAATCGTCTCCGTCGTCGACGTGGGCAGCTACGCGAGCCTCGCGTGGTACCCGACGGCGCTGGTCGTCCACGGCGTCTTCCTGTACGGGACGGTGTTCTGGCTCGGGACGCTCGACGCCGCGGTCGTCGCCCGCGACACCGCCGTCGAGGTGATGCAGGACCCCGTGATCGTGGCCGGCTCCGACGGCCGGATCCGAGACCTCAACCCCGCCGCCGAGGAGCTGCTGCCGGCGGAGGCGGTCGGCTCGTCGCTCTCGGCGGTGTTCCCGCGACTGGAGTCCGGCATGCAACATCCCGTCGCCGTCGGCGGTCGGAAGTTCGACATCCAGGAGGACCCGATCACCGACCCCCGAGGGACCGACCGCGGTCACGTGTTCCTGCTCCGGGACGTGACCGAGCGGGAGCGGCGACAGACGGAGCTGGAGCGCAGGGAGGCGGAGCTCAGACGCCAGAACGAGCGGCTGGAGGACTTCGCCGGCGTCGTCTCGCACGACCTCCGGAACCCGCTCGCCGCCGCGACCGCGGCGGTGGAGCTCGCCCGACACGGCGACGGGAACGACGAGGACGCGCTCGACCGAGCGGCGAACGCGCACGAGCGTATGGACGACCTGATCGAGGGACTGTTGTCGCTGGCGACCGCGGGCCGCTCCGTCGACGACCTCGATCGCGTCTCGCTCGACGCGAGCGTCAGACGCGTCTGGTCTCGGCTCGAGACGGCGGACGCGACGCTGTCGGTCGAGGACCCGGACGCGACGGTGCTCGCCGACGGCGATCGACTCGAACAGCTCCTCTCGAACCTGTTCCGCAACGCGATCGAACACGGGGGCGAGGACGTTTCGGTTCGCGTCGGGATCGAACCGCAGCAAGACGGGATCGCGCTCGCCGTCGCCGACGACGGACCGGGCGTCCCGCCGGACCGGCGGTCGCAGGTGACCGAACGCGGCGTCTCGCTCGACGGCGGAACCGGACTCGGCCTCGCGATCGTCGGCGACATCGCCGAGGCGCACGGGTGGCGGATATCCGTCGAGGAGTCCGACACCGGCGGCGCGCGCTTCGTGATCCTCGGGATGGAGCCCGCAGATGACTGACGACGCCGAGCGCTTTCGGCGCCGTCACGCACGCCGGCCTCGTGGAGCGTTCGGCTCGCGCGCCAGTGAGGTCCGAGGGTGACCGTTACGCTGTCGCGAGAGGCCCTCGACGGATGCCGGCGGTTCTCGCGGTTCAACTCTCCGTACCCCGCCCACGACGACGGCTGCGCGGTCGACCTGTACCCCGGGGACGGAAGGGGACGCTCGCCCGTCTCGGGCGTCGTCCGCGAGGTTCGGACCGTCGGCTGTCCGAGCCGATCGTACGCCGCCGCCCAGGACCACCTGATCGTCGTCGACCTCGACGGGACGTGGTGCCGTCGGGCGGGCGCCGAACCCGGAACCGCCGCCCGGGTCCTCCACGTGATCCCCGAGGTGTCGCCTGGCGACCGCGTCGCCGTCGGCGACGACCTCGGACCGACGACGAGGTCCGGGTTTTTCGGTCAGTGGGTCGACGATCACGTCCACCTCGGATTTCGCGCCCCGGGGGCGAGCGCGCTCAGGGCGAGCGGGTCGCTCCCGGTCGACGTGGACGTCCCGGTCGAACCCGTCCCGTGGGACGGGACGGGCGCGGTCGTCGAGCGCGGACCGACGCACGTCGTCCTCGACGCGCCGACCCATCCGGATCCGGGCGAGACGTTCGCGGCGCTCGCCAGCGACGAGGGGCTCCCGCTCGACGGCGGGCTGGCTCACTACGCGGGCGGCGGCGTCTTCGGTCGCCTCGATGGGGCGTCCGAGGCGTCCCTGTGGGGAACTCGCGTCGGCGTCGAGAACGGTCTCGGGCTCGCGTGGGATCCCGTCGACGTGCTCGCGAACGGCGAACGGGTCGCGGGGCTGTCGCTGTTCGCGGCGCTGGACGCCGGCCGCGGGGCGAAGGTCGTCTGCCCGGATCGAGAGTTCGCGCTGGGTGAGCGGGTGTCGATCGACGTGGTTCCGAGCGACGACCCGATTCGGCTCGGGGTAGGGTGAGACGGCCGTCGGCGAGGCCCGATGGTGTGTGTCGAACAGCCGGCGCGATCGAGTCCCCGCGACGGTGCGCCGGACTCCCGTCTCGGCCGCCGCGGACGACGCGTCAGGTCACGGGACGGATGCCGCGTCATCGCCGATAAACGGTCGGACCGGAGGACCGGATCCAACGTCGCGTCAGTTGTCGACCGTTTCGGGGAGTACAAGCGGCGCGGTCGTGACGTCGGGGTATGGACCGGAGCGACGTCTCGGCGATGGACCCGCTGTCGGCGGACGCGGTCGCGCTCGTCGAGCGGCGGATAGAGGAGGAGCACGGCTACCTCTCGTGGTTGAACACGTCCGTCGACGTCGTCGAGCGCGGACGGGTCGTCCTCTCGATTCCCTTCGACGACGAGCTGACGAACAGCGACGGCGGCACCATCCACGGCGGCGTGGCGGCGACGCTGATCGACACCGCCGGCGGAATCGCCCAGCGGACGACGTTCGAGGACCCGCTCGCCGGCGGGGTCGCGACGGTGAACCTCAACGCCAGCTACCTCCGGCCGGCGACCGGCGACCTCACCGCCGAGGCGACGGTCATCAGGTCCGGGGGATCGATCGGCGTCAGCGACATGACCGTCACCAGTTCCACCGACGGCGACGCCGCCGAGGTCGTCGTCGGTCAGGGCTCGTTCCGGCTGTTCCGAGAGTAGCCCGCGAGGCCGTCGAGGAGGCCGTCGGACCCGACGGCGTCGTCGTCAGCTCCGCCGAGGTCGTCGAGCGCGTCCGCGAGCTCCCCGACGGCGTCGCGTCCGGCCCGACCGGGCGCCGCGCGGACGGCGACCGACTGCTCGCCGAGCGACACGAACCCGCAGCCGAGCCGCTCCGCCGTCTCTCGGAGTCCGAGGCCGACGTCGGCGTCGCCGGCGAGCACTCTGCGGGCCGGGCTCTCGAACGCCCGCACCGTCAGCTCGTAGCCCGCGATCCGTTCGACCAGGTCGCTCCGCGACATCGAGCGCTCCTCGGCGAGCGCGTCGAGGGCGTCGTCGAGGGTCCGACGGAGCCCGGAGTCGGGCGGGCGGTTGACGAACCGGAGGTCGCGGTCGACGAGGGCGTCGAGCCCCGTCACGTCCGCGGGGTTTCCGGCGGGGACGACGAGCCCCCACTCGCGCGTCCAGCCGCCGAGCTCCACCGTCTTCACCTCGCGGTCGGACGGTCCCGCGACGACCGCCACGTCGGGGACCCCGTCGCGCAGCCGCCGAAGGCCCTCGCGGGACCCCACCGGCAGGTATCGGGGGTTCTCGAGCCGGTCGAGTAGGCGGTTGAGCGCCGGGTCGTCCTCGCCGACTCCGAGCAGGGTCGGCGGGCGCACGTCCGGCGAGAACAGCCGGACCGAGACGCGCTCGCCCTCGTCGAGGTACTCCGTGTCCGGGTCGACGGCGACGACCCCGTCGGCCTCGACGAGGCTCGTCGTCGCGCCCGACCCCTTGTCGACCGGGTAGACGAGGGGGAGGTCGCCGTCGCCGAGGTCGAGCAGCCCGACGGGCATCAGTCGCATGCGCCCCTCGCCGTAGCGCTCGCCGACGCCCATCCGACCCTCGACGGTCGCCGTCGCGGGCTCGGGCTGGCCGGCCGCCTCGCGGATGGCGGGCGCGACGAACGTCCGGAAGATGGTGAGCGCGGACACCGGGTAGCCGGGGAGGCCGACGTACGCCGACTCGCCGCCCCGCGAATCGCCGGCCTCGTCGGTGCGGTCGAGCCGCCCGACGAGCATCGGCTTGCCCGGCTTGACCGCGACGCCGTGGAGCAGCAGCTCGCCGCGCGCCTCGATCACGCGGTAGATGACGTCGACCGCGCTCGCCGAGGTCGACCCCGAGGAGAGCACGAGGTCGCACTCGTCCGCCGCGCGTCGGAGCAGGCGCTCCATCTCGCCGTAGTCGTCGCCGGCGTGCGGGTAGAGGACCGGCTCCCCGCCCGCCTCCTCGACGCCGGCGGCGATCGTCGTCGAGTTCACGTCGTAGATCTCCCCGCGCGAGGGGTCGAGCGGCTCGCCCGGGCGCACCAGCTCGTCGCCAGTCGAGACGATCCCGACCCGCGGCCTCCCCTCGACGGGGACTTCGTCGACGCCGAGCGCGGAGAGGAGCCCGACCTCTCGGGGCGTGAGCCGGGTTCCGGGACCGAGCGCGCGGGCCCCCGCGGCGATGTCCGCGCCCGCGCTCATCACGTGGTCGCCCGGCGCGACGGCGGTCCGGATC
>NZ_JAXRUU010000040.1:0-30071 GCF_034497445.1 Halorubrum sp. AD140 | reverse complement strand
GCCGGCATCGACCGCGACGTGGAGTCGGTCGACTCCCTCGCCGACGACTACGACGTGGTCCGCGTCGACGACGAGTCGCGCGTCGACGTCGACACGCCCGCCGGGGAGGCGACCGTGTGGTCCGTCGCCGCCCACAACGACCCGGACGGGCCGAACGCCGGCCCCGACGGATCGGTGACGCACCCGCCCGGGTTCGGCTGCGGGTTCCTCCTCGGGCTCGGCGACCGCACCGTCTTCTGGCCCGGCGACTCGGACGCGCTCGACGCGTTCGCGGAGCTCGACGTCTCGATATTCCTCGCGAACATCGGCGGCGGCGGCATCGTCTCGGACCGACACGAGAGCGCGGAGCTGGCCGGCCGCATGAATCCGGACCTGGTGATTCCGATCCACTACGACACCTTCGAGAAGCTGGAAGCGGACGGCGAGGCGTTCGCCGGCGACGTCGCCGCCCGGTCGATCCCCGTCGCCCTCGACGCCCGGTCGGCGAATCAGTAGGGCCGCAACCCTACGGTCGACGCGCGTACAGCGCCGCCGCGAGCGCGGCGGTCAGCGCGGCGACGACGCCGAACCCGGGCGCCGATCCCCCGGTGCCGCCGTCGTCCTCACTCGACTCTCCGTCGCTCTCGTCCGTCTCCCCGTCGCTCTCGTCCGCCTCTCCGTCGCTCTCGTCCGCCTCTCCGTCGCTCTCGTTCGCCTCGCCGTCGCTCTCTGTCTGGAGCTCCTCGACGGCGCTCGCCAGGGTGTCGGTCGACTCGATCACGCTGCGCGGCGCCGGCTGGTTGAGGTAGTTCACGTTCATCACGACGTAGTTCCCCTCGACGCCGGCGGTCGTGCTGGCGTACGGCTCCTCCTCGAGGATCGCGGCGTCGGGGTCGTTGACGAGGATCAGCTCGGGGTCGGTCTCGAGGATCACCTCGTTCGAGAGCTGCGGGTAGCCGTCGCCCTCCGCGGCCGCAACGTTGTCGACCCCGCCGACGTCCATGATCGAATCGATGAACGTGTTGTTCGCGGCGACGAAGCCGTCGCCGAGCGGGTACAGCGCGGCCGGACGGTCGAGGTCCGCCGTCCGCTCCTCGGCGTCGTCGACCGCGTCGTTCATCTCCTCGTTGGTCTCGGCGGCGCCGTCACAGCTGCCGACGAGCCGGCCGGTCGTCTCCGTGTCCTCCGCGATGTCCTCGATCGAGGTCGCCTCGGGGAAGTGATAGACGGTGAGCCCCTGGTCGCGGAGGTCCTCGACCTGATCGGCCGACGCGTTCGGCGCCAGCACGAGGTCGGGCTCGGTGTCCACCACGCGCTCGACGCTGACGCCCAGCCCCTCGGCGGAGACGTTCTCTCGCTCGTCGGCGCCGTCGAGGTACGCCGCGTACTGGGTGACGCCGACGACGCGGTCGCGCGCGCCGATCTCCCAGAGCGTCTGTGCGGCCGACGGATTGGTCGTCGTTATCCGCTCCGGCCGCTCGTCGAGCGTTATCGTCGTCCCCGTCGCGTCGGTCATCTCGACCGGGAACTCGCAGGCGTCGTCCGCCTGGTTGACCCCCGGACCGTCGGTCGAGGGAGCGATCGACGGCTCGGTCGGCGACGCCGCGTTCGGCTGTGCGCCCGCGGCCGGGCCCGCGACGCCGCCGACGAGGGCGGTCGTCACGAGCAGGGCCACCGCGATGACGTATCTGGTTCGCATCGGATCGACCTCGCGGCGCGTTCAATAAGTATTTACCTACTACAAGTCCTGTTGGAGAACGAATGCGTACCTGGACGCGAACGGCGGTCTGGTCGGCGGCGCTGACGGCCACACTGGGGGCCGTCGTCGTGGTGAGCGCCGCGATCGGCCCGGTCCGAATCCCGCCCGCGGCGGTGGTGAAGGCGGTGTTGAACGCGGTGGTCGTGCCGGCGGGGATCGAGACGACCTGGGCCGGCTTCGAGACGCTGACGCTGCCGGGGGTGGGACTGCTGACGCTGCCGGACGTCGACCTCGCGTACGCCTCGCCGTTCGCGTTCCCGGTCGACGACGTGCACGCCCAGATCGTCGTCGGGGTCCGGCTCCCGCGGATCTTCATGGCCGCGCTGGTCGGCTTCGCGCTCGCCGCCGCCGGCACCGTCATGCAGGGGTTCTTCCGGAACCCGATGGCGGACCCGTCGATCATCGGGGTCTCCTCCGGCGCGGCGGTCGGCGCCGTCGCGTTCATCGTCTTCCCCGTCGCGCTGTCGACCAGCGTGACGCTCCCCCTCCTCGGCGCGGTCGACGTGGGGCTCTCGTACGGCGCGGGCGTCAGCCTCTTCGCGTTCGTCGGCGCGCTCCTGGCCGCCTTCGGCGTGTACGCGATCGCGACCCGGCACGGACGGACCCCGGTGGCGACCCTGCTGCTCGCGGGCGTCGCGGTCCAGACGTTCCTCGGCGCCGTCATCTCGTACCTCCAGCTGCAGGCCGGCGAGTCGCTTCGGCGGATCGTCGCGTGGCTGATGGGCCACCTCTCGGGCGCGGCCTGGAGCGACGTCGCCGTCACCGGCCTCGTCGTCCCGCCGCTCTTCCTCGTCCTCCTCGTGTACGCGCGCGACCTCAACGTCCTCCTGCTGGGCGAAGAGGAGGCGCAGGGGCTCGGGATCGCGGTCGAGCGGACGAAGCGGATCCTGCTCGGCGCCTCCGCGCTGATCACGGCCGCGGGCGTCGCCTTCGCCGGGATCATTGGGTTCGTGGGGCTGATCGTCCCGCACATGCTCCGGCTCGTCGTCGGCCCCGACCACCGGGTGCTGCTGCCGACCGCGGCGCTCGCCGGGGGGTCGTTCCTCGTCGCCGCCGACACGGTCGCCCGGGCCGGGAGCACGGAGCTGCCGGTCGGGGTCGTCACCGCGGCGGTCGGCGCGCCGTTCTTCGTCTACCTGCTGATGCGCCGGGAGGTGCACGAGCTGTGAGCGCGGAGCCGTCCGCGGAGGGAGAGGAGGGCGACGTCGCCGGCGACGCACCGGGCACCGACGCCGACGTCCCGGGCACCGACGCCGGCGACCCGGACGGCGATCCCCTGATCGCGATCAGCGGCCTGACGGTGTCGTTCGGCGACGTGCCCGTCGTCTCTGGCGTCGACCTCCGGGTGAATCGCGGCGAGCTCGTCGGGCTCGTCGGCCCGAACGGCGCGGGGAAGACGACGGTGCTCCGGGCGATCAAGGGGACGCTCGCGCCCGACGCCGGAACGGTCCGGCTCGACGGCGACTCCGGGGCCGACCTCTCCGCGCGCGAGGCCGGCCGCCGCGTCGCCAGCGTGCCCCAGGAGACGAGCCTCGCGTTCGACTTCCGGGTGCGCCACGTGGTGGAGATGGGACGGACCCCGCACCTCGGTCGGTTCGACGGCCACGGCGCCGACGACGAGCGGGCGGTCCGCGAGGCGATGGACGCGGCGGGCGTCGCGCGCTTCGCCGACCGGTCGATCACGGAGGTCTCCGGCGGCGAGCGACAGCGCGTCCTGCTCGCGCGGGCGCTGGCGCAGGGGACGCCGGCGCTCCTGCTCGACGAGCCGACCGCGAGCCTCGACGCGAACCACGCCGTGCGCACCCTCGAGCTCGTCCGCGACCTCGTCGACGACGGGCGCGGCGCGCTCGCGGCGATCCACGACCTCGACGCCGCGGCCCGGTACTGCGACCGGCTCGTCGTCCTCGCGAACGGCGGCGTTCAGGCGGCCGGCCCGCCCGCGGAGGTGCTGACCGCGGACGCGCTGCGGGCCGCGTTCGACGCCGAAGCGTTCGTCGGGCGGAACCCCGCGACCGGGACCCCGGCGGTGACCGCCTTCGACGCGGCCGGTGCGGCCGACGGGGCCGGCGCGCGGCGCCTCCACGTCGTCGGGACGGGGCGAGACGCCTCTCGGATCGTCGCCCGACTCGCGACCGCGGGCCACGAGCTCTCGGTCGGCGTGGTCCCCGAGAGCGACGCCGTCGCGGAGACTGCGCGCGACGCGGACGCCGCGCTCGTCGACGCCCCCCCGTTCGAGCCGGTCGACGCGGACACGCGGGAGACCGCGAGGGCGCTCGCCCGGGACGCCGACGCGACGGTCGCCGTCGGCGGCGTCCCGCGCGATAGCGGCGACGCGTCGGTCGAAGGCGACCGAGCCGACCCGAACGCGGAGGTACTCGCGGCCGCCGACCGGCTCGTCGAGGTCCCTCCGGACGTCGACGACGAGACGCTGCTCGACGCGGTCCGCGACCTCGACGGCGACGCGGGCGATCCGCCGGACGCGTGAGGCCACTCGCGTCCGGAATCGGACGCGGCCGAAACGAAACGAACGTCGAACGAGGGTATAAACGCGGTTCCGAAACCACACGCCCGGCTTCCCCCGGCGAGAATATAATGGATTTAAATAATCCATACAGCTCTCGGGTCCGGCGGTTTTCTGGGAAGCGCCGATCTCGGTCCCCGTCAGCGACGAGTCGTTTTTGCGAACGGCACAAGCGTTAAGTTCTCGACCGTATTGTCAACAGTCGATGACAGACATCACGGAGGCTTCGTCGGACACCCCGGCGGATCGAGTTCTTCCAGGGCACGATAGCTTCTAACATCGAAATCGGTCCTGTACGGATCTTCGACACGACGTTACGAGACGGAGAACAGTCACCACGGACGTCGTTCAGCTACGACGAGAAACGCCGCATAGCGGCGACGCTGGACGACATGAACACCCACGTCATCGAGGCGGGGTTCCCGGTGAACTCGGACGCGGAGTTCGAGGCCGTGAGCGACATCGCCGCTGCGACGGACACCACCGTCTGCGGGCTGGCCCGCGTCGTCGAGGGCGACATCGACGCCGCGCTCGACGCCGGCGTCGAGATGGTCCACGTGTTCGTCTCCACCAGCGACGTGCAGCTGGAGGACTCGATGCACGCGACCAGACAGGAGGCGAAGGAACGCGCCGTCGCCGCCGTCGATCAGGTGAAAGACGCCGGCGTCGAGTGCATGTTCTCGCCGATGGACGCGACCCGAACCGACCCGGACTACCTGATCGACATCGTCGAGGCCGTCTCGGACGCCGGCACCGACTGGATCAACATCCCCGACACCTGCGGCGTCGGGATGCCGAGCAGCTTCGGGAAGACGGTGAAGGCCGTCGTCGAGGCGACGGACGCCCGCGTCGACGTGCACACGCACGACGACTTCGGGATGGCCGCGGCCAACGCGATCATGGGCTTCGAGAACGGCGCGGAGCAGGCGCAGGTGTCGGTCAACGGGATCGGCGAGCGCGCCGGCAACGCCGCCTACGAGGAGGTCGTGATGGCCGTCGAGTCTGTGTACGGCGTCGACACCGGCATCGACACGACCCAGATCACCAAGCTGGCCCGCATCGTCGAGGAGGCCTCGGACATCCCCGTCCCGGCGAACAAGCCCATCACCGGGCGGAACGCGTTCGCCCACGAGTCGGGCATCCACGCGGCCGGCGTCATCGAGAACGCCGACACGTTCGAGACCGGCGTGATGACCCCCGAGATGGTCGGGGCCGAACGCGAGTTCGTGCTCGGGAAACACACCGGCACCCACAGCGTGCGCAAGCACCTGGTGGAGGCCGGCTTCGACCCGACCGACAGCGAGGTCCGGCGGATCACCAAACGCGTCAAGGAGTACGGCGCCGGCAAGCGACAGGTGACCGCCGGGGACGTCGAGCGATTCGCCGACGAGGCAGGCATCGACCGCGAGGAGGAGGAGGTCCGGATCTGATGGTCCGCTCCCTGTCGAGGGGGACCGCCGAGCGGCCGCCGTCGTGGTCGCCGACGAGCGCCGTCGCCGGCTCGGAACGGGCCCACCGCGGCCCGCGACGTCCGGCCGACGGCCGCACCTCCCGACAGGAATTTATACCCCGACGTCGTCTGTCGGGGCGAGATGCGACGGCACGCCGCGACCCCGACGACCGCCGACGTCGCCGGAGCCGTCGCGCCGATCATCGTAGGGGTCTGACCCCCTACACACTCCCTTCCTCACCGACGCGACGCACCGACGAACGCCAGCGGACGGGCCGACGCCCGTTCGCGACGACGGCGTTCGGACCGATCGAACCGCACACGCGCGAGATGCCACACCGAACACACCCACGACAATGAGCGACACAGCAGCACAGCCACGAGACGACGACCCGGAGGGGTCAGAGAACCGGACGGAACCCGGGCCCGACGAGGCGCCCGGCGGCGAGGAGACGGGGGACGACGAGGAGGCGACCGGCGCGAGGTCGGTGTCGACCGGCGCGGAGTCGGTCGTCGCCGCCCTCGAGGCGGCCGGCGCGGAGACCGCCTTCGGCGTCCAGGGCGGCGCGATCATGCCCGTCTACGACGCGCTGTACGGCTCGTCGATAACCCACGTCACCATGGCCCACGAGCAGGGCGCCGCCCACGCCGCCGACGCGTACGGCGTCGTCGCCGGCGAGCCCGGCCTCTGCCTCGCGACGTCCGGACCGGGCGCGACGAACCTCGTCACGGGGATCGCCGACGCCGACATGGACTCGGACGCGGTGCTCGCGCTGACCGGGCAGGTCCCGACGGAGTTCGTCGGCAACGACGCGTTCCAGGAGACCGACACGATCGGCGTCACCCGCCCGATCACGAAACACAACTACTTCGCCGACGGCGCCGACACCGTCGGTGACGTCGTCGGCGAGGCGTTCGAGCTGTCGCGCGCGGGGCGACCCGGGCCGACGCTCGTCGACCTCCCGAAGGACGTCACGCAGGACGAGACCGAGGAGACGCCGGGGCCGGCGGCGCCGCCGGCCGGGACCGACCCCGACCCGAACGCCGACCCCGACGCGGTCGAGGCGGCCGCTCGCGCCGTCGAGGAGGCGGAGCGTCCCCTGTGTCTGTTCGGCGGCGGCGTGATCAAGGCCGAGGCGAGCGACGCAGCGCGCACGTTCGCCCGCACGTTCGGCATCCCGGTGACGACGACGATGCCGGGGATCGGCTCGTTCCCCGAGGACGAGGACCTCTGTCTCTCGTGGGCCGGAATGCACGGCACCGGCTACGCGAACATGGCGATCACGCACACCGACTGCCTGATCGCGGTCGGCACCCGGTTCGACGACCGGCTCACCGGCGGGATCGACACGTTCGCGCCCGAGGCCGAGGTCGTCCACGTCGACATCGACCCGGCCGAGATATCGAAGAACGTGTACGCGGACTACCCGCTCGTCGGCGACGCGGGGCGCGTCCTCGACCAGCTGACCGCGGCGGTCCGCGAGGCGCCCGACGCCGAGGCGTGGCGCGAGCGGTGCGCCGAGTGGAAGGAGACGTACCCGCTCACGTACGCGACGCCCGAGGACGAGCCGCTGAAGCCGCAGTTCGTCGTCGAGGCGTTCGACGAGGCGACCGACGACGACACGATCGTGACGACGGGCGTCGGCCAACACCAGATGTGGGCCTCCCAGTTCTGGACGTACACGGAGCCCCGAACGTGGGTCTCCTCGCACGGCCTGGGGACGATGGGGTACGGCGTGCCCGCCGCGGTCGGCGCGCGCGTCGCCGCCGACACCATGGGCGAGTCCGACCGCGACGTCGTCTGTTTCGACGGCGACGGCTCCTTCCTGATGACGATGCAGGAGCTCTCGGTGGCCGTCCGCGAGGACCTCGACATCACGATCGCCGTGCTCAACAACGAGTACATCGGAATGGTCCGCCAGTGGCAGGACGCGTTCTACGAGGGCCGACACATGGCGTCCGACTACACGTGGATGCCCGAGTTCGACAAGCTCGCCGAGGCGTTCGGCGCGCTCGGGCTCCGCGTCGACGACTACGACGAGGTCGCGCCCGCGATCGAGGAGGCCCTCGACTACGACGGCCCCGCGGTGATCGACTTCCACGTCGACCCCGAGGAGAACGTCCTGCCGATGGTGCCGAGCGGCGGTGCGAACGGCAAGTTCGCGGCCGCGGAGGACCAGCTATGAGCGGGGAGTCGCCCGACTCCCGACCCGCGACCGACGGCGGCTCCGCCTCGGACGCCGGCGTCCCCGACCCGGACTCGCGGCCCGCGCCGAGCGAGCAGCCGGCCCCCGAGGAGCGGGACCACCCCGCGGGGCGCCGGAACCTCGAAGGGATCCGCATCGACCCGGTCGTGGAGGCGGAACACGCGTCCCGGCGCGCCGTCATCTCGGCGCTCGTGGAGGACGAGCCGGGCGTGCTCGCGCGCGTCTCCGGGCTCGTCTCCCGCCGCCAGTTCAACATCGAGAGCCTCACCGTCGGGCCGACCACCGTCGACGGCCACTCGCGGATCACGATGGTCGTCGAGGAGACGGACCCCGGCATCGACCAGATCGAAAAGCAGATGGCGAAGCTGAAGCCGGTGATCTCCGTCGGAGAGGTGTCCGGCGACGCCGTCACGTCCGAGCTCGTCCTGCTGAAGGTCGAGGCCGACGACCCCGCGGCGGTCCACGCGGTCACCGAGATGTACGACGGCCGGACCATGGACGCCGGCCCGCGGACGATCACCGTCCAGCTCACCGGCGACGAGTCGCGGATCGACGACGCGCTCGACGCCTTCCGGCAGTTCGGTATCATCGAGATCGCCCGGACGGGTCAGACCGCGCTCGCGCGCGGCGACACCCCGACGGCGCCAGGAGAGAAACCCGGAACGGCCGGCGAACCGACCACCCACGGCGACTGACGCAGTTACACACCCACACCACACACAATGAGCGACAACGACATGCAGACGGTCGAATCCAACGTATACTACGACGAAGACGCGGACGAGGAGGCGATCGCCCACAAGACCGTGGCCGTGCTCGGCTACGGCTCGCAGGGGCACGCGCACGCGCAGAACCTCTCCGACAGCGGGATCGACGTGATCGTCGGGCTCCGCGAGGACAGCTCCTCGCGCGACGTCGCCGAGAGCGACGGGCTCGCCGTGGCGACGCCCGCCGAGGCGGCCGCGGAGGCCGACATCGTGAGCGTCCTCCTCCCCGACACGGTCCAGGCGAGCGTGTACGAGGACTCGATCGAGCCGAACCTGGAGGCCGGCGACACGCTCCAGTTCGCACACGGGTTCAACATCCACTACAACCAGATCCAGCCGCCCGAGGACGTCGACGTGACGATGATCGCGCCGAAGTCGCCGGGACACATCGTCCGCCGGAACTACGAGGACGACCAGGGGACGCCGGGGCTCTTGGCGGTGTATCAGGACGCCACCGGCGAGGCCCACGACGAGGCGCTCGCGTACGCGGCCGCGATCGGCTGTACCCGCGCCGGCGTCGTGGAGACGACGTTCCAGGAGGAGACCGAGACCGACCTGTTCGGCGAGCAGGCCGTCCTCTGCGGCGGCATCGCCTCGCTGATCAAGCAGGGGTACGAGACGCTCGTCGAGGCGGGCTACTCCCCCGAGATGGCGTACTTCGAGTGCATGAACGAGATGAAGCTCATCGTCGACCTGATGTACGAGGGCGGGCTCGGCGCGATGTGGGACTCCGTCTCCCACACGGCGGAGTACGGCGGCCTCACGCGGGGCGACGAGATCATCGACGACCAGGTGCGCGCGAACATGGAGGAGGTCCTCGAAGGCGTCCAGAACGGCACGTTCGCCCGCGAGTGGATCTCGGAGAACCAGGCGGGACGGCCCGCGTACACGCAGCTCCGCAACGCGGAGAAGAACCACGAGATCGAGGCCGTCGGCGAGGAGCTGCGCGGCCTGTTCGCGTGGCAGGAGGAGGGCGAAGAGAGCGAAGAGGAGACGTCAGAGGTGACAGCGTGATGGGCGTAGGCGGCGACGCGAACCGGTCGACCGCGACCGCGCGCCCCGCGGGTGATCCCCGATGAGCGAGGGGACCCTGTACGACAAGGTGTGGGACCGCCACACCGTGACGCGGCTGCCGACCGGACAGGATCAGCTGTTCGTCGGCCTCCACCTCGTTCACGAGGTCACGAGCCCGCAGGCGTTCGGAATGTTAAACGAGCGCGACCAGGAGGTCGCGTTCCCGGAGCGCACGCACGCGACGGTCGACCACATCGTGCCGACCGGCAACCGCGACCGCCCCTACCGCGACGACGCCGCGGAGAGCATGATGGCGGAGCTCGAAGCGAACGTCCGCGGGTCGGGCATCGACTTCTCCGACCCCGACTCCGGCGACCAGGGCATCGTCCACGTCATCGGGCCGGAGCAGGGGCTCACCCAGCCGGGCATGACGATCGTCTGTGGCGACTCGCACACGTCGACGCACGGCGCGTTCGGCGCGCTGGCGTTCGGCATCGGCACCTCGCAGATCCGCGACGTGCTGGCGACGGGCTGTGTCGCCATGGAAAAACAGAAGGTCCGCAAGGTCGAGGTCACCGGCGAGCTCGGCGAGGGCGTCACGGCCAAGGACGTCATCCTGACGATCATCGGGGAGCTCGGGACCGACGGCGGCGTCGGCTACGTGTACGAGTACGCCGGCGAGGCGATCGAGAACCTGGGCATGGAGGGGCGGATGTCCATCTGTAACATGTCGATCGAGGGCGGCGCCCGCGCGGGGTACGTCAACCCCGACGAGACCACCTACGAGTGGCTCCGCCAGACCGACGCCTTCGCCGACGACCCCGAGGCGTTCGAGCGGCTGAAGCCGTACTGGGAGTCGATCCGGACCGACGACGACGCGGAGTACGACGACGTCGTCACCATCGACGGTTCGGCCATCGAGCCGACCGTCACGTGGGGGACCACGCCCGGGCAGACCGCCGGCATCACGGAGCCGATCCCGGACCCGGACGACCTCCCCGAGGAGGACCGCGACACCGCCCGGCGCGCGCAGAAACACATGCGCGTCGAGCCGGGCGACACGATGGAGGGGTACGAGATCGACGTGGCGTTCCTCGGCTCGTGTACCAACGCGCGGCTGAAGGACCTCCGCGAGGCCGCGGCGTTCGTCGAGGGCCGCGAGGTCGACGAGGACGTCCGCGCGATGGTCGTTCCCGGCAGCCAGCGCGTCCGCGACGCCGCGGAGGCCGAGGGGCTCGACGAGGTGTTCACGGCGGCCGGCTTCGACTGGCGCGAGCCCGGCTGTTCGATGTGTCTCGGGATGAACGACGACCAGCTGGAGGGCGACGAGGCGAGCGCGTCCTCCTCGAACCGGAACTTCGTCGGCCGACAGGGCTCGAAGGACGGCCGCACCGTGCTGATGAGTCCGATCATGGTCGCGGCCGCGGCGGTGACCGGCGCGGTCACCGACGTCCGCGAGATGGAGGAGGTGGCGACCGTATGAGCTCTCCCGAGTTCAGCGACGGCGAGGCGCCGGCCGAGAAGGTCACCGAGGTCTCCGGCACGGGCGTTCCCGTGCGCGGGAACGACATCGACACCGACCAGGTCATCCCCGCCCGCTTCATGAAGGTCGTCACCTTCGACGGGCTGGGGCAGTTCGCCTTCTTCGACCAGCGGTTCGACGACGAGGACAACGAGAAGGACCACCCGTTCAACGAGGAGCGGTACCAAGGGGCGAACGTCCTCGTGGTGAACGCCAACTTCGGCTGCGGCTCCTCGCGCGAGCACGCGCCGCAGGCGCTGATGCGTTGGGGGATCGACGCCGTCGTCGGGGAGTCGTTCGCGGAGATCTTCGCGGGCAACTGCCTCGCGCTCGGGATCCCGACGGTCACGGCCGACCAGGAGGACATCGAGGCGCTCCAGGACTACGTCGAGGCGAACCCCGACGCCGAGATCGACATCGACGTGGCCGCGGAGACGGTCACCTACGGCGACACCGTCGTCGACGCGACCGTCCACGACGCACAGCGGAAGGCGCTCGTCGAGGGCGTCTGGGACACCACGGCGCTGATGGGCGCGAACGCGGGCGCGGTCCGCGACACCGCCCGGTCGCTGCCGTACGTCCCCGAGGCGCACGTCCCGGAGGACGAGGCGTGAGCTACGAGGTCGCCGTCATCGAGGGCGACGGGATCGGTCGGGAGGTCGTCCCGGCCGCCCTCAAGGTGCTGGGGGCGCTCGACGTCGGCTTCGAGTTCGTCCGGGGCGACGCCGGCGACGCGGTGAAGGACGCGACCGGCGAGGCGCTCCCGGCGGAGACGTACGAGATCGCGGCCGGCGCGGACGCGACGCTGTTCGGCGCGGCCGGGGAGACGGCCGCCGACGTGATCTTGCCGCTGCGCGAGGCCGTCGGCTCGTTCGTCAACGTCCGGCCCGCCAAGGCGTATCCCGGCGCCGACGCGCTCCGTCCCGAGACGGACGTGATCTTCCTCCGGGAGAACACGGAGGGCGTCTACGCGGGCCACGAGGACCGGCTCAGCGACGACCTCTCGACGCTGACGCGCGTGATCACCTCCTCGGCGTCCAGGGAGCTCGCCGAGTTCGCCTGCGAGTTCGTCGCGGACGGCCGGGGGCCCGCCGGCGACCCCGACGAGGGGTTCACCGTCGCGCACAAGGCGAACGTGATGCGCGAGACCGACGGGCGGTTCCGCGAAGAGGTGTTCGCGGTCGCCGAGGAGCGCGGCGTCGACGTCGACGAGGAGCTGATGGACGCGTTCGCGACGAAGCTCCCGCTGGACCCGACCCAGTACGGCGTGATCGTCTGCCCGAACCTCGCGGGCGACGTGCTCTCCGACCTGGCCGCCGGGCTCGTCGGCGGGCTCGGCCTGCTCCCGTCGGCGAACGTCGGCCACGACAACGCGCTGTTCGAGCCGGTCCACGGCACCGCGCCGGACATCGCCGGCCAGGGGGTCGCGAACCCGACCGCGGCGATCCTGTCGGCCGCCATGCTAGTGGAGTACCTCGGACACGTCGAGGAGGGCCGGCGCGTGCGCGAGGCCGTGGAGGGCGTGCTCTCCGACGGCCCGCACACCGGCGACCTCGGCGGCGACGCGACGACCGCCGAGGTCACCGCGGCCGTCGTCGACCGGTTGTAGGCGAGCGCCGGCCGCGACGCCGTCGCGGTCGACCGCGCCGTCCGCGACCGCGCCGTCCGCGACCGCGGGGAAACCACAAGAAACGAAACCCTGCGGCCCGTCGGCTCGGCTATGAGCAACTACGAAGTCGCGATGGAAGCCGCCTGGTTGGTCCGAGACGTCGAGGAGACCGACGACGCCATCGGCGTCGCGGTCAGCGAGGCCGGGAAGCGACTCAACGAGACGGACAAGCAGTACGTCGAGGTCGAGCCCGGCGTCACCGGCTGTCCCGCCTGCGGCGAGCCGTTCGACGCCGCGTTCCTCGCGGCGAACACGGCCCTGGTCGGGCTCCTCTTAGAGATCGACATCTTCAACGCCGACAGCGAGGAGCACGCCGAGCGGATCGCGAAGAGCGAGGTCGGCGGCGCGCTGCGGGACGTCCCCCTCGAGGTCATCGAGATCGTCGAGACGGAGAGCGACGAGGACGACGACGAGTAGACGCGGAGCGCCCCGCCGCGTCTGCGGTGACGGCACGGCCGCGATATCGGTCGCCGCCGAAACCTTTTCTAATAACCCGGAGTTATCCGAGGTATGGAACTCCCGACCCCACAGGACCTCCGCGAGCGGCGGACGACGCTGGAGCTGACGCAGAGCGAGCTGGCCGACGCGGCGGACGTCTCTCAGCCGCTGATCGCGCGGATCGAGGGGGGCGACGTCGACCCCCGGCTCTCGACGCTGCGGCGGATCGTGAACGCGCTCCACGAGGCGGAGGGTGAGGTCGTCCGCGCGAGCGACCTGATGAACGAGACGGTGATCAGCGTCGCGCCCGACGACGCGGTGCGCGAGGCGGTCGACCTGATGGAAGAGGAGGCGTACTCGCAGCTGCCGGTGCTCCAGAACGGCGTGCCCGTCGGCTCGATCAGCCAAGGCGACGTGGTCCACGCGGGCGAGAACGTCGGGGAGCATCCGGTGAGCGAGGTGATGAGCGAGTCGTTCCCCACGGTCGCGCCGAGCGCGACCGTCGACGAGGTCCGGAACCTGCTGGACCACTACAAGGCCGTGATGGTCACCGACGGCGGGGAGACGGTCGGGATCATCACCGAGGCGGACATCGCCGCGCACCTCTCCTGACGGACGGGCCTCAGGCGTCGCGCTCGGCCTCGCGGCGCTCCGAGAGGTGCTCCCAGATCTCCGTACAGCCCGCGCCGTCCTCGACGTCGTCGAGGTGCGTCGACTCGTCCTCCGGGGCCGGATCCGGCTGCTCGTCGGTCGCGGACTCCGGTCGGTCGTCCGCGCGGGGCTCCCGCTGGCCGGTCATCGCTCTTCGAGGCGTTCCGCGAAGAGTTCGGGCGCGACGTCCGCGGACGCGTGCTGTCTGTCGGCGGCGGCCTGGCCGACGGGTCGATCGGCGAGCGGGTCGGTGGTGGGATCGGTCATCGCCCGGAGGTAGCGTCGCGTCGGACATAAGTGTCGACACACGAGTAAATCACACCACTACTCCCCGGTACCGGAAGGGGCGTCCGGTACCCCGGACGTGCGATTCCGGCCGAGCCGCTCGCGGTCTGGCGATTCGACCCGGATTCGGCGTTGTCGACGGCGTCGCCGTTTGCACGCACCGGCACCGTTTGGGTCGTCCCGGTCCAATTGCGCGTGTGACCACCCGCCTGCGCGTCCTCGACGATGGGGCCTGGATCTCGATCGACGACAGCCGAGAGGCGCGCGTGAGCGAGCTGTGGCGCCTCGACGCTCCGGAGTTCTGTGGCTGCGACCTCGTCGACCTGGTCGTCGAGAACTTCCAGACCGTCGGCGTCGACGGCGCGACGGTCGAGGCGCGGGTGTACGGCCAGTGCATCGCGTGCGGCGCCGCGGGGACGACGGGATGGCTGCCGATCGGCCGGGTTCGGGACGGCGAGTTCGTCGATATCGACCGATCGGCGGTCCGCAGCTGCCGGGGCTGAGTCTACCGGCAACACGTGCCGGCAGAGTGAACCACCGGGGAAGGTTGACACCACGCTGTCAGCTATGTGCCCGTCGGGTGTAGGGACGCCCGATGCCAACGGACGTCGAAAACTGGAAATCGGAGGTCTACGGGAACGAGATCCGTGACCACCTGTTCGAGTTCGCCGAACGGGGGTTCGACTCGATCCCGGACGACGAGCGGGACGCCTGGTTCGAGCGGTTCAAGTGGTGGGGGCTGTACCACCAGCGGAACGGCCAGGAGGGCTACTTCATGATGCGGATCGGGACGCCGAACGGCGTGCTCGAACCGGGCCAGCTCCGGGTCGTCGGAGAGATCGCCGACGAGTACGCCCGGGGGCCCGGGAGGAACCCGATCTTCGGCGACGCGTACGCCGACTTCACCACCCGCCAGTCGATCCAGCTGCACTGGATCGAGCTGTCGGACGTGCCCGCGATCTTCGAGAAGCTGGAGGCGAACGGGCTCTCGACCCAGCAGGCCTGCGGCGACTCGTGGCGGAACATCGTCGGGAACCCGGTCGCCGGCAAGGACGGACAGGAGGTGATCGACGCGTGGCCGGTGATCCGCGAACTCAACGAGACGTTCAAGGGCAACGACGACCACTCGAACCTCCCGCGCAAGTGGAAGGTGTCCGTGACCGGCTCCGCCGACGGCTCCGGGCAGGGCGACATCAACGACCTCGCGTTCGAGCCCGCGTACAAGGCGGTCGGTGGCGACGACGGGACGGAGGACGCCGTCGGCTTCAACGTTCGCGTCGGCGGTGGGCTCGCCCGCAACGAGCCGCGGTTCGCCCGCGACATCGACGTCTGGGTCCCGCCCGAGAAGGTGCCCGACGTCGCCGGCGGACTCTCCGCGCTCTTCCGCGACCACGGCGACCGCGAGGACCGCTACAACGCCCGGATCAAGTTCCTCGTCGACGAGTGGGGTCCCGAGGAGGTGCGCGAGACGCTCCAGGAGGAGTACGTCGACTTCGAGCTCGAGACCGCCGGCCGCGACGTGCGCGAGGAGTACACGTACAACGCGGGCGCCGGCGAGCGAAACGACCTGATCGGCGTCCACGACCAGAAGGACGGACGGAACTTCGTCGGGCTGAACGTGCTCGTCGGGCGGATGGGGGCCGACGACGTGCTCGAACTCGCCGACCTCGCCGAGGCGTACGGCTCCGGCGAGGTGCGGCTCTCGCAGCGACAGAACGTCATCGTCACCGACGTCCCGGACGACGTCCTCGACGACTTCCTCGACGAGCCCCTGTTGGAGCACTACTCGCCTTCCCCCTCGCCGTTCATGCGCGGGTCGGTGGCGTGTACCGGCACCGAGTTCTGCTCGCTGTCGATCGTCGAGACGAAGAACCGGCAGGTCCGCTTCGCTCGCTGGCTGAAGGAGAACGTCGACCTCCCCGACGACATCGAGCAGTTCCACGTCCACCTCTCCGGCTGCACGGCGTCGTGCGCGCAGCCGCAGATCGCCGACGTGAGCCTGCGCGGGATGAAGACGCGAAAGGACGGCGAGCCGGTGGAGGCGCTCGACGTCGGCCTCGGCGGCGGCCTGGGCGAGGAGCCCCAGTTCGCCCGGTGGGTGACCCAGCGCGTGCCCGCCGACGAGGTGCCGGGCGCGATCGCGAACCTGGTCGAGCGCTTCGCGGCCGAGCGCGAGGACGGCGAGTCGTTCCGGGCGTTCGTCGCCCGCCACGACGACGACGAACTCGACGCGTTCGTCGAGCCCGAGGAGACCGACTACGAGGACCCGATGCTGCACAACACGAAGCGCACGTGGTACCCGTACGCCGAGAACGACGGGCTCGACGAGGCGCCGCCGACGCCGGCGGACGACTGACGATGCCCGACCGCCTGCTCCGCGTGAACGCGTACACGACGCTGGATTACGTGGACGCTCGCGCCCGAAGCCACGACGTCGAGACGGAGGCGCCGGGCGTCGTGAACGCCACGGCGCCCCGTGAGAATCCCGACCACGTGGACCTCCAGATCGAGCTCGACGACACGGCGGTCGACTGGCTCCCGGCGCACGCCGACGAGATCGAGCTGACGCCGGCCCAGGCGCGAACCCTCGCCGCGGCGCTGGAGTCGGCCGCGGACCGCGTCGAAGCCGCACGGGCCGGCGACGACGACGCCGAATAGACGATCCACCGGCGAACCGGTGGATCGGACCTCCGTTGCCGACGGCGACGGCTCACAGCTCCAGTCCGCGGATCGCGACGCGTCCGTCGTCGCCACCGCCGTCCGCCACGCGCCCAATCACGCGCCCGTCGGTCGCGGCCGCCAGCGACTCGGCGTCGTCCGGAGCGAGGGCCGCGACGAAGCCGGTCCCCATGTTGAACGTCCGGTGCATCTCCTCGTCGCAGACGTTCCCCTCGGCCTGCACGAACTCGAAGACGGGCTGGGGGTCGAACGCGTCGTCGACGACGTACCGACTCGCGCCGAGCCGCGTCAGGTTCGTCCAGCCGCCGCCGGTGACGTGGGCCGCTCCGCGCACGCCGTGTGCGCGCATCGGGTCGAGCAGGTCGGCGTAGATCCGGGTGGGCTCCAACAGCGCCTCGCCGACCGTCTCGTACCCCTCGAACGGACACGGGTCGGCGTACGCGTGCTCGCGGGTCGCGGCCTCGCGCGCGAGCGTGAGCCCGTTCGAGTGGATCCCCGAGGAGCGCCAGCCGACCAGCGCGTCGCCCGGCTCCGCCGCGCCGTCGAAGACCGCGTCTTTCGCGGCGAGTCCGGCGCAGGTCCCGGCGAGGTCGAGCCCGCGGATCACGTCCGGCATCACCGCCGTCTCGCCGCCGACCAGCTCCATGTCGGCGAGTTCGGCGCCGCGGGCGAGCCCCGCGCCGACCTGCTCGGCGAACCGCTCGTCCGGCTCGTCGACCGCGAGGTAGTCGACGAACGCGACGGGCCGGACGCCGGCGGCGACGAGGTCGTTGACGTTCATCGCGACGCAGTCGATCCCGACCGTCGAGTAGTCGCCGAGCGCCTCGGCGACGAGCAGCTTCGTCCCGACGCCGTCGGTCGCGAGCGCGAGGTACCGGTCGCCGATGTCGAGGAGGCCGGCGTAGTCGCTGTCGGACCCCTCGCCGCCGCCCGCGCCCACCGCGCCGACGAGCGCCGCGGTCGCCGCCTCGCTCGCGTCGATGTCGACGCCCGTGTCGGCGTAGGTGAGTTCGTCGCCCGCGCCCGTCTCCCCCTCGTCGCCCCCGCCCGTCTCGTCGCCGTCGCCCTCGGTCATGTGTGTCGAGGGACGCCGGCGGAGCAAAAGCGCACCGTTCCCCGCGAACCGCGAGCGCGACCCGCGGAGCCGGCGGGCCGCCCGTCTCAGAACGGCCCGCCGAACCCGAGCCCGCCGACGAAGACGAGCCCGACCGTGAGCAGGACGGAGGCGACGAAGAAGCCGGCCCAGACCGCCTTGCTCCAGTCGAGTACGGTCTTCCCGTCGAGCGGGCCGTACGGGATCAGGTTGAACGCCGCGAGGAAGACGTTGATCGCGATCCCGCGGGAGCCGATCAGGGTGATCACGGGGCTCCCGACGACCGGACCGAGCAGGAGCGCCGGCAGGAACACGAGCGTGAGGAGCAGGTTGACGACCGGACCGGCGAGCGCGATGTGGCCGTGCTCCTTCGGTGTCAGCCGCCCGCGGTGGTGAACCGCCCCCGGTGCGGCGAAGATGAACCCGAGGAGCGAGCTCATCACGGCCAGGAACAGCATGCTGTTGTCCGCGCGGAACTCGGCCACCTGGTCGTAGTGGACCGCGACCACCTTATGGGCGATCTCGTGGAGGAGGAACGCGACGCCGGCGGTGAGCAGGCCGACGAGCAGCGGCGGGACGACGCCCGCCGCGAGCAGCCGGTCGAAGCCGGCCGTCCCGTTCACGAAGAAGAACGTGAACGCGACGCCGAGCGCGAGCCACGCGACGAGCAGGTCGCGGAGCTCCGTGCCGCTGAAGTAGAGGCCGGCGATCCGGCGGCCCCGGAACGTCGAGCTCACGCGCCGCCCCCGCCCACGAGGGCGTTCCGGATCAGCTCGGCGCCGGCGCGAGCGCCGTCGATCAGCAGCCGCCCCACCTCGTCGACGCCGCCGACCTCGGCGCCGAACATCGCCGGGATCACGTAGACGGCGAAGAGGAAGCTGGCGACGATGCTACCGACGTTCGTCATGGCGACGACGACGATGAGCTTGAACAGGGGGACGTCGAGCATCGCGGAGACCAGATCGGCGGGGGACAGCGCCTCGTCCGAGAGCAGGTCGTTGAGCGTGCCGATGTCCCCGACGTTCACCGTGAGGTGCCTGAGCTCGACGTAGCCCGTGAACCAGCCGGGCGCGAGCATCGGGTTGATCGAGGTCATCCAGGCGACCGCGCCGCCGACGCCTGCGGACGTCCACCGCGCGCCGGCGACCTTCGCGAACGCGAACGTGAAGGCGCCGTTGACGAGGAACCACGCGCCGAACAGCCGGAGCAGGAAGGCGTTCTCGACGCCGGCGAGCGCCAGCAGGACGAAGAACCCCACGAAGCCGACGGTGATCGCGTAGCCGATCGCCTTCTTCCACGGGAGCTTACCGCCGCCGCGGTCGCGGCCGACGAGGCCCTCCATCGGGGGGAGCGTCTCGGGGCTCGCGAGGTATCCCTCGATCCCCGCCCGGTGGCCCGCGCCGACGACGGCGACGACGTCGTGACCGGCCTCTCTGAGGGCGACGAGCCGGTGAGCGATGAAGGCGTCGCGCTCGTCGATGAGCGCCTCCGCGCCGCCCGGCGAGAACTGGCGGAACTCCTCCATCATCATCGTCACCACGTCGGTGTCGGTGAGCTCCTCGACGTCGAGCTCCTCGATGCCGCCGTGAGCGGGCTCCTCGTCGGCGCCGACCAGCCCGAGCAGCGCCGCCACGACCACGCCGAGCGTCAGCCCGATCGCGATCCCGAGCCCGAGGCTGCCGAGCGCCGTCACGGCGAATCCGCCAAGGTACGTCGAGACGAAGCCGTCGACGACGCCGAACGCCGCGGCGGCGATTCCGGCCCCGACGCCGAGCGAGACCGCGGCGTAGAGCCGCGCGTCCGGCGAGAGCCCGACCTTGCCGACTTGATCGACCGCGATCCCGACGGCGACGGCGACGAGCACGCCGCCGGCGACGCTCGTCAACAGCGCGTCGGATATCCCGAGGGCGCCGCCGAACAGGCCGATCGCCGGGCCAGCGAGGAGCCCGACGAACAGCCCCGCGAGCACGCCCACGACCCGGGAGTCGGTGACGCCGAACGCGAGCCCGCCGACCATCCGGAGCTTCTCCGTGACCGTCATCCGCGCCCAGAAGCGCTGGATCGTCGTCTGGATGTCTCGGTCGACGAGGGCGACGTCGATCCCGAGCGCCTCCGCGACGTCGATGGCCGCTCGCATGTCCGCGCCCGGCTCGATGTCGAAGCGCTCGCCGAGCTGGGTCTGGACGTACGAGAGCATCCAGTACGCGAGGAACTGGAAGACGGTGTTGCCCCGCAGGAGGTCGCCCGCGTCGAGGTCGTCGGGCGTCTCGCCCTGCAGCTGTCGGTACCGGCCCTCGTCGAGCTCGACGGCGACGACGTCCGGTCGCTCCCGCTCTATCGTCTCCTCCACCTCGTCGACCGAGCGGTCGGAGACGTGTGCGGTCCCGACCACCGTCACCGATCCGGCCTCGCCGTCGCGTGCGACCGGCGGGTTCTCGCCGCCGGTGGCTCTCGCGGAGTCGGGCGCCGCCGAGGAACCGGACGCCGCCGCGGAGTCGGACCCCATCGAGGATCCGGGATCGCTCGCCGTCGGGGGCGCGGACCCGCCGTCGGAGCCCCCTGGCGTCTCTGTCATTGCCACGACGTACTCCGTCGCCGCGTTTAGGGTTTGTGAGTCGGCCGGATGGGCGATCACCTCTCGTCGATCCAATAAATTTGTATTCTCACGGGGCAGAGAGGAGCGTATGTCCCGGCTGTTGCCCTCCCTGCCGGATGCGACCCCGGACGACAGAGAGCCGCGGGTCGTCGGCGTCGACGACGAGGACGCCGACGACCTCATCGCCGCGCTCGGCTCCGAGACCGCTCGCGAGCTCCTCACCTGCCTCCACGACGATCCGGCGACGAAGTCGGAGCTCGCCGCCGAGGTCGACACCTCGCTCCAGAACGTGCAGTACCACCTCTCGAGGCTCGACGACGCCGACCTGGTCGACGTCGTCGACACGACCTACTCCGAGAAGGGCCGCGAGATGGACGTGTACGCGGCCGCCGACGAGCCGCTCGTGCTGTTCGCCGGCGGCAGCGAGGAGTCGGCCGGGATCAAGAGCGCGCTGATGCGGCTGCTCGGCGGCTACGGGCTCATCGGGCTGGGAGCCCTCGCCGTCCAGCGCGTCCTCTCGGTCGCGGACCCGACGGCGCGCGTGACGACGACGACGGGCGGCGACGACGCGGGTACCGCGACGGACGACGCGGCGGACGGCGCGGCGACCGAGAGCGAGGACGCCGCCGTCGACGGCACGGTCGAGTACGTCGTCGACCCGATCGCGGACTACGCCGTCTCGCTGCTCGAACCCGGCGTCGTCTTCTTCCTCGGCGCGGCGCTCGTGTTCACGCTCGCGTGGGCGTACTGGTATCGGACCGCCGGTCGCTGAAGGGAGCGGGCCCCGCCGAGTCGAGCGCCCGCTCCGGGTGGGACAGCTATTCAAGCCGGCACCGCCAGGATCCGGTATGGAACACGAAGCCGAGGTCGTCGGGGTCGGAGCGGGCTCCGCGCCGGGCGGCGACGTGCCGGCCGTCATCCTCTCCGTTCGGGACGAGTACGTCCCGATCTTCGTCAGCGCCGACCAGGCGCAGTCGATCGGGATCGCGCTGGAGGGCGAGCCGTTCGATCGGCCGCTGACGCACGACCTGCTCGTCGACATCCTCACCGAGTTCGGCGGGGCCATCGACCGCGTCCGGGTCGACGACCTCCGCGACGGGACGTTCTACGCGAAGGTCGACGCGGAGCGGTACGAGGACGGCGAGCCAGAGCGGTTCGTCTTCGACGCGCGCCCCTCCGACGCGCTCGCGCTCGCCGTCCGCGTCGACTGCCCGATCGTCGTCTCCGACGAGGTGATCGACGAGGCGGGACGCTCTCAGGACTCCGTCCGCTTCGACGACGGGCCCCCGGAAGGCTCCTGACGGCGGCGTCGTCCCCCGGGCGGTGGCGTCCGGTGACCTTCGCGGAGACCGGGAGGTGCGGTGACCGCTGGAGGTTTCAAACGGCGACGCGATGAGGGAGGTACGATGCCCGACCTCATGGACACGTACATCGAGAACCGCTGGATGGTGCAGCCGAACCACGCGAACAACCTCGACACCGCGCACGGCGGAAACGTCCTCAAGTGGATGGACGAGGTCGGGGCGATGAGCGCGATGCGGTTCTCCGGCGAGACGTGCGTCACCGCTCACATGGACGAGGTGAACTTCAAGCGACCCATCCCCGTCGGCGACATCGCGCTCGTGAGAGGCTACGTCTACAGGGCCGGCGAGACCAGCGTTCGCGCCCGGGTACGCGTCTTCCGCGAGGAGCCCCGCAACGGCCGGCAAGAGCTCACCACCGAATCGTACATGGTGTTCGTCGCGATCGACGACGACCGCGAGCCGACGCCGGTCCCGGAGTTCACCGTCTCGTCCGAGCGCGGCGAAGAGCTCCGGGCCGAGGCGCTCTCAGACGAACCGCGGTAGGGTCGACAATCAGTAGGACGGCTACTCGCCGGCGACGACGTCGACCCGCGTGCCGCTCTCCGAGGCGCCACGCTCCGTGGCGCCGTCCCCGCCGAGCGCCGCGACCGACGCCTCGTGTGCGTCGCGGATCCGCGCGGCGAACGCGTCGAGCGAGTCCGCCCCGGCGGCGAGGTGACTCGGGCAGCCGCAGTCGGACGCGCCGAAGCCGTCGACCGGTCCCGCCGGGAGCCGGGCGGCGACCGCGCACTCGACGTCGGCGCCGACGCTCCGGACGACGCGGTCGATCCGGGTGGCCGGGTGGCCGAGCAGGTGGTCGACGTGCCAGTGGCGCACGCCGTGCTCGCCCCGCGCGGTCCGGCGGTGGCGGTCCACGCGGGAGAACCCGCCCGGGCCGAGCGCGCTCCCGGTGTACGCGTAGACGCCGGCGTCGAGGCGCTGCTCGCCGAGCGCGCCGACCGCGATCGCGGCGGGCGCCGCGAGCTCGACGAGGAGCGTGTAGGTGCCGCCGCCGGGGTCGCCACCGTCGATTCCGTCCCCGCTCACGAGGGCGCCTCCGGCGGGTCGCTCGCGGCCGGACGGAGGTCGTCGACGAGGTCGCGCGCGGCGTCGGTCAGCCGGTAGACCTCGTGGACGTCGTCGGGGTCGCGGCCGCGGCCCGACAGCGTCCCGACGACGTCGGCGATCCGGTCGTAGTTGTCGCGGACGAGCCCGCCGACGATCCCCGGCGTGCCCGCCCGGTCCGCGAGCTCCTCGGCGGCGGACCGACCGGCGTACACCCGTCGCTCGCCGGGGTCGACGAGCACCATCGCGAACGGCCGCGCGCCGAACTGCGCGTCGAGGAAGGGGCCGACCGGATCGGCCTCCCACGGCACCGCGACGACGCCGTCCAGCCGGCGGAGCGCGATCGCCGCCACCGAGCAGTACGGACAGTCGCCGTCGAAGATCAGCACCGGCGCGTCCGGGTCGGATCTCATGGCGACTCGTAGGGACCGGCGCGGCTTAAGCGGCCGGTCGACGCCGAAGAAGGGGGCGAAGCGCGCGAGCGCGTCTCAGTGCGAGTGGCCGAGCGCGTCCTCCAGCGACTGCCCGAACCGCTCCTCGAACAGCTCCGCGGCGGTGTCGTTCATCTCGGCGACGTCCTCGGGTACGTCGCCCTCGCTGTGGTGGGCGATGACGTGCGCCTGCTGGGCCATCGCCTGCACCACGACGTCGCTGACGACGCGAGAGGGCGCTTCGCCCTGCTGGCTGAGCACGTCGACGAGCCCGGCGGGCAGTTCGAAGGACTCCTCGTCACCGTCGGGGCCGGTGACCGTGTAGGTTTCCGTGTCTCCCATACGCCTCACTCGCGGTCGGGACATAAGGGTCTGTGGAAAGCGCCCGCCGAGATCGACTCACCCGTGCGCCGAGATCGCCTTCACCGAGAAGCCGGCGGCGGCGATGCTGGCGAGGTAGATAGCGATCGCGACGACGACGATCGAGCCGCCGGAGGGGAGTCCGAGCCCGACGGAGACCGCGAAGCCGCCGAGCACCGAGAGCTGCCCGAAGATCACGGAGAGGTACGTCGCCTCCCGGAAGCTCCGGGCGACCTGCGAGGCGGCCGCGACGGGGACGACGAGCATCGCGGCGACGAGGATCACGCCGAGCACCTGCATCGCGCCGACGACGACGACCGCGGTGAGCACGACCAACAGCGTGTTGTAGCCGGTGACGTTCAGCTGTGCCACCCTGGCCGCCTGTTCGTCGAAGGTGATGAAGAGGAGCTGCTTGTACGTCAGCGCCACGCCGGCGACGACGAGCACCGAGAGCCCGCCCATCAGCCGCGCGCCCTCGGCCGTGACGACCGCGAGGTTCCCGAACAGGTACCCTTCGATGTTGATCGCCGTCAGCCCGCGTCCGTAGCTGACGATCAGGGTGCCGACCGCGAAGCTCCCGCTGAGCATGATCGCGATCGGCACGTCGCCGTAGGCGTCGGTGCGCTCGGTGAGCCACTGGACGACGAGCGCCCCCAGGACCGCGACGACGAGCGCGACGAGCAGGAGCGAGCTCCCCCATCCGGTCGCCGCGTCGACGAGGATGCCGATCGCGACGCCCGCGAACGCCGTGTGCGCGAGCGTCTCGCCGATCAGCGCCATCTCCCTGTGGACGAGGAACGACCCGACGAGCGGCGCGACGACGCCGACGAGTACGCCGACCGCCATCGACTGCCACATGATCGGGTGCCGGAACACGTTCGTGCCGAACGCGGCGTCCATCCCGCGGCCGACAGCGCGGAACGCGGCGTACAGGTCGCTCGCGACCGGGAGGTCCCGGGCCCAGTAGAGGAGGACGAACCCGAGCATGACGAGCGCGACGACGGCCGTGAGCCCGATCCCGGCGAGCTCGACCCTCCGGCGGAGCCCGCGGTCGGGCCTCGCGTCCGCGTTCGAACTCGCGTCCCCCTCCCCGTCCGGCGTCGCGGTCTCGCTCATCAGTGGTGGTGGTGGACGACCTGGCCGGTCGCGCCGTACGCCTCAGAGAGGGCGTCGCTCTCGACGAACGACTCGGTGTCGCCGTGGTGGAACAGCTCGGTGTTGATACAGGCGATGCGGTTCGCGCGGTCGGTGACGACGCCGATGTCGTGCTCGATGAGGATGATGGTGATCCCGTCGTCGTTCAGCTCGTCGAGGAGCGCGTAGAACGCGTCGCGCGACTCGGCGTCGACGCCCACGGTCGGCTCGTCGAGCGCGAGGAGGTCGGCGTCGCTCGCGAGGGCGCGCGCGATGTACGCCCGCTGTTTCTGCCCGCCCGACAGCTCGGTGACGAGCCGGTCGGCGAGGGGACCGATCCCGACCGTCTCGATCGCGTCGGCGACGGCGGCGCGGTCGGTCTCCGAGAGCCGCCCTCGGCCGGCGTGCGCGAACCGCCCCATGGTGACGCACTCGCGGACCGTGACCGGCATCGCGCCGCCGCGGCTCGTCGCCTGCTGGGAGACGTAGCCGATCCGACCGCCGTCGTCGAACTCCTCCACCGGACGGCCGAACAGCTCCACCGTCCCCGCGTCGGGGTCGTGGAGCCCGAGCATGAGGTGCAGGAGGGTTGTCTTCCCGGAGCCGTTCGGGCCGATCAACCCGAGGAAGTCGCCCGCTTCGACCGTCAGGGAGACGTCTCTCACGGCGACGGTGTCGCCGTAGGAGAACGTCACGCCGTCGAGGTCGACGATTGCGGTCACTGCGTGTGTCGGACGTGGGTCGCCCGCACGTTTAGCTCTTTTACTCCGCGCTCGGCGCCGGCGACGGGGCGGTCGAGAGCGCCGGCCTCGGCGGCGGCCGACGCGCCGGGAGGTCGGTTCACTGCGCGCCGAACGCCCGCTCGAAGGCGGGAACGTTGACCTCGGTCATCTGCTCGAGATAGCCGTAGCCGGCGTCGTTCCACTCCCGGGTCGTCCCGCCGGCCGGCGTGACCGCCGCCGTCTCCGTCGCGTCGCTGTTCTCGACTATCGTCTCGGCGAGGGTGTCGGACTCGAAGCGGTCGTAGAGCACCGTGTCGATCCCCTCGTCGTTCACGACCTCGATGGTGTCGGCGATCTCGCTCTGGCTCGGCTCGTTCTGCGGAGAGACCCCGACCGGCGAGTGGAGCCGGAAGCCGTAGCGCTCCTCCAGGTACTGAAAGGAGTTGTGGCCCGCGAGGACCGCCACGTCGCGCGCGGCGTCCTCGGCGATCGACTCGAAGGCGGCGTCGACGTCGCCGAGTTGCTCGGCGTACTCGTCGGCGTTGGCCGCGTAGTCGTCGGCGTTGTCCGGGTCGGCCTCGCCGAGTCCCGTCGCGATCGTGTCGACGACGTCGGCCGCGATGACGGGGTCGACCCAGACGTGGGGGTCGAACTCCCTGTCGTCGTGGTCGTGCTCTTCGTCGTGGTCCTCTTCGTCCTCGTGGCCTTCTTCGTCCTCGTGATCGTGTTCATCGTCGTGGCCCTCTTCGTCCTCGTGATCGTGTTCATCGTCGTGGCCCTCTTCCTCGTTCTCGTGATCGTGCTCCTCGTCGTGGGAGTGGTCCCACTCCAGGAGGTCGTCCTCCAGGCCGGCGAGTCCGTCGATCACCGCGACGGAGTCGTAGTCGTCTTCGAGCGTCTCGGCCAGGTCCTGCGCCCACGCGAACTCCGGACTGTCCAGGTAGACGAAGGCGTCGGTCGAGGCGACGTCCGCGGCGAGGTTCCCGTCGGGCGTCCAGCCGTGACCCAGCTGGCCGACTTCGACGGGGTCCTCGAAGCCGGCGTGGTCGCCCGCGACCTCGTTCGTCCAGTCCGTGAGCGTGAAGAACGCGGTGTATCCTCCCTCGAACCCGTCGGAGCCGCCGTCGGCGGCGCCCGCACAGCCGGCTAGCGCGGCCGCCGAACCGGCCGCCAGCAGCCCCGCCCCGCGCGTCAGCACCGACCGACGTGTGTGTTCCATACCCGCCTCTTCCGCTCGTTAACAGAAAAAGTTTGTTATTTCATAAGCCCGAGTTAATAATCTGGGTGCGGAAGAGGGATCGCGGTTAACAACGCCGGCGGGGACGCTCTCCGAACGATCCTGCCCCGCCCGTCGGCTCCGTCGCGCTCGGGATCACTCCGTGAGATCGACGGTCGTCGCGTTCGCGAGCGCCGCGAGCCGCTCCGGGTCGATCGCGAACACGGCGCTCGGCGTCCCCGCCGCGCCGTAGACCGTGTCGTACGCGGCGAGGGTCGGGTCGAAGACGGTCGGCAGCGCGGCGTCGTGACACAGCGGCGGGACGCCGCCGATGCTCCAGCCGACCACCTCGCGGATCCGGCTCGGATCCGCCATCGACGCGCCGGCCGCCTCGAAGTGCGCCGCGACCGCGTCGAGGTCGAGCCGGTTCGCGCCGCTCGTGATCGCGGCGACGAGACGCTCTTCGCCGTCCGCGACGGCGCCGCCCGACAGCGACACGACGATCGTCGAGGCGATCGCCGCGGTGTCACAGCCGACGGCGTCGGCGGCCGCGGCCGCCGTCTCCGTGCCGGCGTCGAACTCCAACACGTCGAGGTCGACGCCGTATCGGTCCCGCGCCCGTGCCGCGAACTCCGCCGCGCGCTCGTGCATGAGGGGAAAGAGATCCGCGACGGGGCATGAAGCTCCCGGCCGCGGCACGTATGGCGACCGGTCGAAGCCGGCCTCGACTCCGACGTTGTCGCCACCACCGGTGCCTCGGATCGACTCCCTATCGCGTCCGCAGTTCGTCTTTGTCCTTAATCACGCGGGCGTCGCCCTCGCCGGAGGTGACCTCGTTGACGAGCTCGTACAGGTCGTTCTGGAGCCCGGCCGGGAACGTGAGGACGCCGACCCACGAGCCGTCGTTCTGCCACTCCTCGCGCTCTAAATCGCCGAACTCCCGGACCTGTGCCTGGCCGGACCCCGCGTAGTCCGCGGGGAGTCGGACCGCCATCGTCACCTCCTCGAACCGGATCGGGATGACCGGACGGAGCGCTTCGAGCGCGTCGTCGACCTGGTTCTCGACCGGCTCCATCGGATCGACCTGAAAGCCCGCCTCCTCTAACGCGCGCTCGATGCGCTCGGGCGGGTGCGGGGAGTCGTCCATCTGCGGGTTCACCGCGTTTCGCGTGATCGTCGTGACGAGCTGGTTGTGCTTCCGCTCCAGCATCTCCTCGCGCTGCTCGGCGGTGATCTGGATCTCGCCGCGCTCGATCACCTCCGGGATGATCTCCAGCGGGTCGGTCGTGCCGAACACGGTCTCTAAGTCCTCCTCGGCCGGTCGGTCGCCCCGCGAGGCGTTCTCGAACACGTCCTCGGCGGCGATCACGTCCTCCAGCTCGCCGTCGAACTCCCCGCGTTTCATCGCGAGCGCCGCGTCCGGATCGACCAACACCTCGAACCGTTCGCCGTGCGACTCCAGTCGTGCCGTCACGGCCTCGTCGAGCGATATCATACCGCTAGATACCACCCCCGTCCTGAAAAAGCCTCCCGCCCCCGCGGTCGTCGCCCGATCCCCGCGTGTGCTGTCCGGCGCTCCGGTTCAGCCGTCCGCCCACGGCCGCTCGTCCTCCCACTCGTCGCGACAGTCCGCCGAGCAGAACTCCCGGTGAACCGCGTCGTCGCCGTCGACCCACGTGACGGTCCGCCGGCCGACGCCCAGCGCCGGCCCCCCGCACGTCACGCAGCGCGGCGCTGTCTCCTCGTCGACGTCCTCCTCGAGGTCGGAAGTCGGGTCTACCATACCCGTCCGTACACCCCCGGGCACTTGAACATGCAAAGGGCGGCAGTTCTGGCCGCTCGGTCGCGACGTCCCGATCGCCTCGGAGCGGACGGACGCGTCGACAACGTCACCGACCCGCCGACCGGTCGCCGCGAAGCCGCCGCCCCTCGGTCGTCGACGGCCGTCGCGACGGATGTTCGACGGTGAACTCCGTGTCCGGGGCCGGATCCGCGACGACTCGCTCGCGGCCGTCCGGCCACCGGACGACCACCCGCGTCGGCGCCGCGCCACCGAGTCCGAAGTGCGCGACCGGCTCCGTCTGGCAGAGACACCCGCCGCCGGCGTCGACGGCCCGCCGCTGGACGCCGGCCGTCGTCTCCAGGCGGACCACGGCGCCGCGGGCGGGCGCGCCGTGACGGGTCGTCGGGCGGACCCGGAGCCACCCGGCGTCCGTCGCCGCCGGGACCGCGTACGCCGTGATCGGCTGCGCGGCGACCTCGCCGTGGACGACGACGAGCTCCAAGGCCCCGTCGCCGTCGAGGTCGGCCGCGACCGCGCCCGTGCCGAAGCCGTCCGGCTCGGCGGCCGGGCCGGGGTCGACGCGCCGCCAGCGCGCGCCGTCGACCGCTCCGCTCCCGGTCTCGTCGGCCGCTCCGCTCCCGTCCCCGTCGTCCGCCCGCTCGTAGAGCCGGTTCGGTTGGCCGCAGACGTTGTAGAACAGCTCCTCGCGCCCGTCGTTGTCGAAGTCCGCCGCGACCACGGTTCTGACGCGTCCGGGCTCCCGGAACGACGCCGGGGCGACGTCCGCGAACTCCCCGGTCGCGGTGCGGCGGAGGAGCCGGTTCGGGCCCCCCTCGTTGCCGACGGCGAAGGAGAACGTTCCCCCCTCGTCGACGAGGGCGGCGCCGCGAGTGTCCCCCGCGGGGTCGGCCAGCGCGTCGCCCCCGTCGGCCCGGTCGTAGTGACCCCCCTCGTTCCGGAACAGCCGGTTCGGCCCGCGCTCGACCCCCGCGAACAGGTCGCCCTCGCCGGAGCAGTGCGGGACCGCGAGCAGGGAGCGACAGCCGCCGTCGACCTCCAGCCCGACGGCGTCGGCCATGTCGGTGATCTCGCCGTCGTCCCCGAGTTCGTAGAAGGCGAGCGGCGCGGCGTACCCGGAGACGGCGACGCCGTACCGGCCGGTGCCGAGGCGGTCGAGCGCGGCGACCGACCGCCCAGCGCGCACGTCGAGCCGGTCGGCGTTCACGTCGAGCGCGAACACGTCGGTCCAGCGGAACCCGTCCGATTCGAGTCTGCTCAAGAGGAGGTCGGGGTCGCCGGCGCCGTCGGCGCCCCTGGCGCAGTTGTGGACGTACACCTCCTCGCAGCCGTCGGCGTCGAGGTCGGCCGCGCACACGCCCATCCCGTG